>DAHXMR010000183.1 GCA_027371655.1 Microcaldota archaeon | reverse complement strand
ATTGCCACCGCTTCTTCAACCGTTCCCGTGAGGGGCGAGAACGCCTGCGCGTCCGAGGGCACGGTGGTCTTTCCGTTGATTTTGAGCACCAATGGCACGTCGCCCACGTAGTCTTTCATGTATTTTTTGGCAAGCCCGATGTGGAAAACTATTCCGGAATATCCCCCTTCCTTGGCAAGCTTGAGGAGGTATTCGGGGTCCTTGCTTGCGGGGTTGGGAAAGAAATCCACCGGCCCGTGCTCGAGCCCCTGGTCGTATGGCAAAAGCATCAGGGTGCCGTTCTTGTTGCCGTGCTCGTAGAGCAGGCGGTGCAAGCGCGTGCGCTTGCCCAAGCTAACGTCCAAGTCCTTAAGAGTGGGTACCTTGTATTCCGACACGCGAACCAACCTCCCAAATTCCAACTATTTCAACATAAACCGCAATGGACTTTTCCAACAAAAATTATTTTTTGTGCTTTGCCGCGGCATTGCCGTTTTCCTCTTTTATCTTGCGCCACCAGCTTTCGGGGTTGTTCTTGAAGTGGTGGTGGGTTTCGATGAAGCGCACGGTGCCGCTGTACGAGCGCATGGCGACCGAGTGGGATATGGCGCCTCCGCTTGACGTGAAGCGCATGCCGCGCAAGAGCGGGCCGTCGGAAACGCCGGTTGCGGCGAACATTGCGTGGTCGCCTTTCACCAGTTCGTTGAGCTTGAACACCTTGCCCAAGTCGGTGATTCCCATTTTTTGCGCGCGCTCCTTTTCCGTTTCGTTGCGGAATTTGAGCCTGCCCTGCATGTCGCCGCCCAATGATTTGAGGGCGGCCGCGGCAATCACGCCCTCGGGCGCGCCGCCGATTCCAAGCAGCAAGTCAATGCCGGAGTAGTCGAACACGGTGGAAATCGCGGCGGAAACGTCGCCGTCCTGTATCAGGTGGATGCGGGAGCCGCACTTGCGGACTTCGGCAATCAATTCCTTGTGCCGCTCGCGTTCGAGGATTATCACGGTGAGTTCTTCTGGGCTTTTGCCAACCTTGTCGGCGACCGCGTGAATGTTGTCGCGCACGCTTGCCTCAAGGTCTATTGCGCCAACGGCCTTGGGCCCTACCGCAATCTTGTCCATGTAAGTGTCCGGCGCGTTCAGGAGCTTTCCCTTGGGCGCAGCCGCGAGGACCGAGAGGGCGTTTGCGCCGCCTTTGGCGGTTATCGTGGTGCCTTCGAGGGGGTCGACCGCGATGTCTATTGCCTGGCCTTTGCCGGTGCCGACTTTTTCGCCGATGTAGAGCATGGGCGCCTCGTCGCGCTCGCCTTCGCCTATGACGATTTCGCCTTCGAGGTCCATGGAGTTGAAGCGGTCGCGCATGGCGTTGACCGCCGCCGCGTCCGCGCTCTTTTCGTCGCCGCGGCCCAGCCAGTGCGATGCCGCGAATGCCGCGGCTTCGGTTGCCCTCACAAAATCAAGCGCCAAATTGTGGTCCATGTTTTGCGTATTCCCCCACGTTCTCCCCGTTCCACCAAACGATTGCAAAAAAAGAATCCTGCCTTTTACTTCTGCACCACGTTTTTTTAACCCTGCGCGAACGCTTCCCACCGGAGTGCGCGGCGGGGCTTTTTGCCGCCTTACTTTTTCGGCTTGATGGGCTTGTCCAGCCGGTCTATGAGCTTTTGCATCGGCTTTGTCTCCATCACGCGTGCAACTGCAAGCTGCCATTTCGGCACTTTGGGTATCTGCGGTTTTTCCGGAATGCCGCCGCGCGGCTTGGCCAAGGGGTTCATGCCGCTTATTTTTCCCGCGATTTTCCTTATGCCCATTTTGAAACCACCGTTTTGCGATTTATGGCTGCGTCCATTCTATTTCGTAGTATTCGTACTGGCTTTTGGGAAGCTCGACGCGCTTGACGCGGTAATGCGTTATCGACGTTTCGCGGTCGCAAATGGAAAGGATGAGGTCCAGGCCGATTTTTTTCGCCTTCTCAATCGCCTTTGCAAGCTCGGCGCCCCCTATTTCCTCCTCCTCGGAGAGGGCGAGCATCACGAATTTGGGCAAGTCGCTTTTTGGGGTTTCGATTTCCCCGCCCTTTTTCCTGTGGTAAAGCAAAAAGTCGAGTTCCGTTGCCGCCTCCCGCTTGGCGCCGGGAATGGCGAGGATGAACGTTTTTTTCACCCCGTGCGCCACGCGTATTGCGCGGGCCCACTCGGAAATCAGCATCTTGCTTTCGCGGGGAAAAACGTGTATCACGTGCTTGGAGTGCATCCACTCCTCGCCCTCCAATTTCGGCGAGGCGCCGGGGAAGTAGAGGCGGAAGTGGGTGCCGAACTTGAATCCCGTTTTGAGGACATAGCCGCGCAGGCGCCAGTCCTCGTACACTTCATAGAGCGCGAGGAAGTCGGGCCTGCGGTCGAGGGCTTCCTTCACCAGGCGCTTGTCCTTTATGTTGAGCTCGTACCCGCAGTGCTTCATGAGGAAAAGGGTTTCGTAGGCGTCGAGCTTGAGGTAGCGGCCGTGCTTTTTCGCCTTGTACGTGCCGTACTGGCCGAACCACCCCTCTTCGTAGATGGCCTTGCCCTCCTCGTCGTCGTCGATCACGCTCATCAAATCGTCGTAGAGGAACAGGCCCTTCGCCTTCACCTTGAACGGCGCGAATTCGCCGGAGGGGTATTTCAAAAGCGGGCTGCGGCCGAAATTCTTCGAGGCCTCGGAGATGGGGCGTGCGATTATGCCGCGGTCGCGCCAGTCGCGGAAGGAAAAGTACCTTGCCAGGAATTTTTTGCCCTGGAATTTCGCGGCAATGTCGTTGAACCCCATGGGCTTGCCCGCGTGCGTGCACGCGGCGTTGCGCACGTCCATAAGATAGAGGGCTTCCTCGGGCATGAGTTCGGTCTGGGTTTTCTTCCCCAGGTACTCGGTCCCGAAGTGCCCGCGGTCAAGGGCCTGCACGGAAATCAGGTCCAGCACCAGGAGTTTTCCGTCCTTGTATTCGAACGAGTTTGCCATCTTTGCGCCATCAGAGGTTTTTGTGTTTTTGCGAGCTTTTAAATCGGAGGTTGGATTAATGCACTGCGGTGCTGTTTGGGGTTGGGGTTTTTGCGGTTGCGCGGCCAGGCCGCGCTTGAATACATGGCTATAGTTGGCATCAGCCTTGCGATACTGTTGCCGCTTTGGCTTTACGTGAATTCCTCGGTGGACGCGTCCAAGGCGGACCTGCAGGTCGCGTACGCGCGCAATTCGCTTGCAAAAATCAAGGAGGCCGCCGACGCCGCGTTCGTGGAAGGGCCGCCCGCGCGCTTTTCCCTGTTCCTCAATTTTCCCTCGGAAATAGACAGCGCGTCGGTTTCCGGCAACGAGGTTTTGTTGAGGCTTCGGCTGCTTAGCGCGCAAGGCGCGCTTTCCGACGTTTACGCGGTGACCATCGGCAACGTCACGGGAAGCCTGCCGGTGGAGGGCGGGCTTGTGCGCGTGCTTGTCTCGGCCGAGTACAACCAGTCCAGCGGGGAAAACTACGTCAACATCACGACTGCGCCATAAGCGCTGCCCGCTGCCGGTATTGCCGGGAGGGTTTTTGCGGGTTTGCATTTCAATCGTTTCGGTTTTTGGTGGCATACCCGGAACGGGAGAGTCAGGAAGTTAACGGGGTTGTTTGCTTTGCACGCTTTTTGTCCGAACGGGAATCGCCGCGGCCAGATGTCCCTCGAAATGATTGTCTCCGTAGGATTCGTGCTTTTGGCGCTTGTCGCCTTTTCTTCGCTGGCATACTCGCGGTACGGCCAGTTTTTGTCCGAGCGCGACATGGTGGACGCCAAGGCCATTGCGCGGCAGGCGTCCGTGGAAATAAACGTGGCCATAATCGCGGGCCCTGGGTATTCCCGGCAGTTCGAATTGCCAATGTCGCTTTCGGGGGGCGGGGATTACACGGTGCGCACGGTCCCCCTCGAGCAGTCGGTCGCGGTTTCGTGGGAGGACGGGTATTATTCCATTCCCCTTCTTTCCGCCGACGTCGAGGAAAAACAGCTTGCGCACGGCACCAACACTATTTCAAACCAGGGGGGAGTCATCCACATTGCATAACTTTCACCGCCGCACCGCAGGGCGCCGCGGCCAGGTTTTCGTGCTTGACCTGGTTTTTGGCGTGATAATTTTCCTTTTCGCGGTCGCATCGGCAAGCGCGCTTTGGGAGGACCTGTTTTCGCAGGTGCAGTCCGCCGAGCAGAGGAAGGACCTGGAGTTCGGCGTTTTTTCCTCGTCAGAACTGCTCATGCGCACGTCCGGCAACCCCGTTGGCTGGAATTCCTCGGGACTGGCGTCCGTCAAAAGCCTTGGGCTTGCCGCGCAATCAAACGGCTCCGCGGACGGCTACGTGCTTAACGCGTCCAAGGCCGTTTTTTTCGTCCAGCTCCTCGAAAGCAATTATTCCGACGCTAAAAGCCTGCTTGGCGCGGGCGCTTACGATTTCGGGTTCTCGATCACCGACAAGTCGCACCAGGTGGTCAACGTTTCCTGCAATCCGGGCTGCTTCTGCGGCCCGCCCTGCTGGAAAACGCTGAACTATTCAACGGCCGGGGAAACCGGCGCGTCGGATGCGGCCGCAATCAAGCGCGCCGCGGTGCTCGAATACGTGGATTCAACCGGCTCCCTGCGGCGGCAGATAGTGAACCTCAACGTTTTTTGGTGGGCTTGAAAAGTGGCGCGAAAAACAATGGCCAAAACGGCGCGCAAACGCGCGGGCAATGAAACCGCGGGATTCGGGCGCGCGCGGGGCATGGTGTTCACGATGGACGCCATTTTCGCCCTGCTTGTGCTTTCCGCCGCGCTGTCCTTTGCGGAAGTCGCCTACTTCCAGTCGGTTTCGCCGTACTTCGTGCACGAGCAATTGCACCTGCAATCCGAGGACGTGTCAAGCGTGCTGGTCAAGATAACTGTGGCGCAGGAGCTCAACGAGTCGGCCGTGCTGCGGCAGCTGCTTGCCGACGGCAAGATAAGGGAATCCGACCTGGACCGGCCGCTTGTCGACGTTGTGGGAATGTTCTGGGCCGCGAACACGAGCGCCGACAGCGCAATCGCGCAAAGCATCCTGTTCGACACCGTCGGCAACGTCACGCCGGAAAGCGCAAGCTGGCAGGCGTTCTTCGGCGGCGACGAAATAGCGTCCAACTTCACTCCGTTGAA
>DAHXMR010000174.1 GCA_027371655.1 Microcaldota archaeon | reverse complement strand
GTCAACGTCAACGCATTGAACGTGGTGCCCAAGGGAGGCGAGGCCCACGCCCGCCAACAACATCGACGCGGGCGCAACGGTGTTCAAAAGATACTGGAACGGGGACAAGGCGACTTCGCTTTGCGCTTATAATTCCGGAAGCCACCTTTCAAGCTGTGCTTATGCCTCGAAAGTGCTTGCAAACTACCGGCAAAACTGCTGATTTGAAATGAACCGCCCGCCTGCTGGTTTTGAAAGCTTAGAAGCGCGCCAGTAGCGTTGGCGCACATCGGCAAAACGGTTTTTCGGGCAATTCCCTAATTTTTTCACATTTGGTTTTTTTGTGCAGGAGTCGCCTAGTCTGGCCAATGGCGGGGGCCTTAAGAACCCCTCCCCCAGGGGTTCGGGAGTTCAAATCTCCCCTCCTGCACTAGCCCATCGAAGGGAGTTTTGGCGGTTGGAAGCACCTTTTACCAAAAGGGGCTTCCGTTCCCAAATCTCCCCTCCTGCACTTTTTTCTTTTTTGGCAAAGCCAATTTTAAGCAGCGTCGTGCAATTATTTCCAAGCGTTTTTTGGTGTTTTGAAAAATGAAGGTAAGCGTTGTCGGCACGGGCTATGTCGGCTTGATTACGGGCGTGGGCCTCGCCTCCCTTGGGCACCACGTTCAATGCGTTGACGTTGACGAAAAGAAGGTCGCGATGATCAACGCGAAAAAGCCGCCCATTTTCGAGGAAGGATTGCAGGAATTGCTGGACAAGACCGTTCCCATAAACCTTCATGCGACAACCGATTTGAAGAAAGCGGTTTCGGAGTCGGAAATCACGTTCATCTGCGTGGGCACGCCCTGCGGCGAGTCCGGCAAAATAGACCTGAAGTACGTGCGGGCCGCGTCCGAGGGCATAGGCAAGGCGCTTGCTGAGAAGAAGGCGTATCATGTGGTGGTTGTGAAAAGCACGGTTGTTCCCGGCACCACCGACTCGGTTGTCTTGCCTATTCTCGAATCCGCCTCCGGCAAAAAGGCGGGGATCGATTTCGGGGTTGCGATGAACCCGGAGTTCCTGCGCGAGGGCAAGGCGGTAGAGGACTTCTTCAAGCCCGACCGCATAGTGCTGGGCTCGCAGGAGGAAAAAGCGCTTTTGGTTCTTGAAAAATTGTACGAAAAGCTCGATGCCCCAAAAATGCGCACTGCCACGAAGACCGCTGAAATGGTGAAGTACGCGTCGAACGCGTTTTTGGCGACCAAGATTTCGTTCATAAACGAGCTTGGCAACCTCTGCAAGATTTTGGGCATCGACACTTACGAAGTCGCACGCGGAATGGGCTTGGACAAGCGGATTTCCCCTCACTTTTTGAATTCGGGCTGCGGCTATGGTGGCTCGTGCTTTGGCAAGGATGTTTCGGCAATCGAGCGCTTGGCGAACGAAAACGGGTTCGGGATGGCGCTTTTGCGCGACGTTATTGCCGTGAACAAGGCGCAGCCGTTGAAAATGGTCGAGCTTTTGAAAAAGCGCGCGCGGTTGAGCGAGTTGAAGGGAACCAGCATCGCCGTGCTTGGCTTGGCTTTCAAGGAGGGCACCGACGACTTGCGCGATTCCCCCGCCATTCCCATCATAAGCGAGCTTTTGAAGGAAGGCGCGCAGGTGTTCGCATCCGACCCGCAGGGATTGGAGAACGCCCGGCGCGAGCCGGCTTTTTTGAAGCATGCCGGCGCCTTGCATTTTGTTGAATCCCCGCAGGAGGCAATTGATAAAAGCCAGTTTGTGCTCCTTGTTACCGACTGGAAGGAATTCCGCGGCCTCAAATACGGCGAGCGCATAGTCATTGACGGAAAGAACGTTTTGCCCAAGGAGTTCCGCGGCAAAGTGAAATACTACGAGGGGCTCTGCTGGTAGTTTTGCAAAAAGGTGTTTTGTTTTTGGCTTCAAAAAAAGTGACAAAGGCGGTGATTCCCGCAGCGGGCTTCGGCACGCGCTTTTTACCCGCAACAAAGGCGCAGCCCAAGGAAATGCTGCCCATCGTGGACAAGCCGGTAATACAATTCGTTGTCGAGGAAGCGGTCAACGCGGGCTTGGATGATATTCTGATTATCACGGGCCGCGGAAAGCGCGCAATAGAGGACCACTTCGACAGGAACGTCGAGCTTGAGGAATTGCTGCGCGGCAAGCAGGACTACAAGTCCCTGGAAACGCTTGAAAAAATCGAGAAGCTCGCCGACATCCACTACGTGCGCCAAAAAGAAGCGCTTGGCTTGGGCCATGCTGTGATGTGCGCCCAAAAGCACGTGGACGACGAGCCGTTCGTGGTGCTGCTTGGCGACACCATCGTGAAGGCGAATGCCTGCACCAAGCCGTTGGTTGACATTTATTCCAAGCACGCCTCGTCCGTAATCGCGGTCGAGGAAGTTCCAAAGGAAATGGTCTCCCAGTACGGCGTGATTGGGGGAAAAAAATTCGCGCCATCGCTTTACAAGGTCGACAAGTTCGTTGAAAAGCCCTCCCCTGCCGAGGCGCCTTCGAATCTCGCGATTTTCGGAAGATATTTGCTCACTCCCGAAATCTTCGATTGTTTGAAGCAAACCAAGCCCGGAAAAGGCGGGGAAATCCAGCTCACCGACGGCTTGGAGCTCTTGCGCCAGAAGCAGGACGTGCTCGCGTTTGAAATAAGCGAAAAGCGCTACGACATCGGAAAGCGCATGCAATACTTCAAGGCATTCGTGGAATTCGGACTCGAACGCGACGACGTCGGAAAAGAAGCGCGCGAATACCTGAAATCCCTGAAGCTTTGAATTTTCCCTCTCGCGCACTTGCCGAAAGCGATAAAAACAAGGTTTCCGAAATCATTTCGGAAAAATTCTCGCGCAATGTCGGAATTTTGGGGATGTGGGCGGCATGTATTTGACGGTCAGGCTTGGCAAAAAGGGCGAATTCGTGATTCCCGCGGTCGTGCGCAGGAAGTTCAGCATCAAGCCCGGCGCAGTGATGAACATGGATGTTGAGGAAAATCGGATAGGGCTAATAATGAAGAATCCCAATGTGGTTGACGAGATACGTAAGCTTGCAAGGGAAGCGAACGTCAAGGGCAAGATCATTTACGGCGATGCGCTGTTTGAAGACGGTTTTTTTGAATGATTTTCATCGACACGAACATCCTCGCCAACGCGTACTTGGACCAGGGGGTGAAAGGCGAGGCAGCCAGGGGGTTCCTTGACAAAATAGCCCGCGGCCAGCCGGCCTGCGTTTCCGCGCTCGTTCTCGACGAACTTATGTGGGTTTTGGCGAAAAACGGCAAGGCGCATCTTGTCAGGCGGTCGATTGAAAGCCTCTACGAGCTCCCCAACATGGAGATTTTGGAAGTAAGCCCGTCCGCGCCCATGGCAGCGCTGTTTTTCATGGAAAAATACGGCCTTCACCCCCGCGACGCATTCCACGCCGCGTCAATGAAGGAGAACAACATCTCTAAAATAGTTTCGGACGACGCGCACTTCGACAAGGTAAAAGAATTCAAAAGAATCCCACTGTGAAAGGTAATAAAATTGGCAAAACGCGCATTGGTCGCAGGCGGGGCGGGCTTTTTGGGAAGCCACCTGTGCGACAGATTGCTTGCAGACGGCTTCGAAGTGACCTGCGTGGACAACCTGTGCACGGGCCGGCTCGAGAACTTAAAACACCTGAAGGGCAACAAGAAATTCAAATTCTGCAAAGCAGACATTTGCTTTCGGCTGCCTCCGGCGGCAACACGCGGAAAACTCGACTTCGTTTTTAACTTGGCGTCGCCTGCGTCGCCCATTGACTACCAGAAGCTTTCAATCCAAACGCTTTTGGTGGGTGCGCTTGGCACCAAGAACCTGTTGGATTTGGCTTTGCAGAAAAAGGCGGTTTACGTGCACGCTTCGACAAGCGAAGTGTACGGCGACCCCGAAATCCACCCGCAGGTTGAGACTTACTGGGGCAACGTTAATCCGATTGGTTTGCGTTCCTGCTACGACGAGGCCAAGCGCTTTGCCGAGGCGCTGGCAATGGCATATTTTAGGCAGAAGCATTTGGACGTCCGCTTGTTGCGCATTTTCAACACCTACGGCCCGCGATTGCGCAAGGACGACGGCCGCGTGGTATGCAATTTTGTTGGACAAGCTTTGAGAGGAGAACCTTTGACGGTGTACGGCGACGGCTCGCAGACGCGCTCCTTCTGCTACGTCGACGACCTGATTGAAGGAATTT
>DAHXMR010000166.1 GCA_027371655.1 Microcaldota archaeon | reverse complement strand
ATCTTTAGCAAAATCGGCGCGGAAAAATTCCGCGCCCATTTTATCTTTTTTTTTCTTCTGTTTTTCCCGTTTTTTGATTTTCGTTTTTTTTTCCGCCCACCGTGTGGGCGGGCAAACGGTTTTATTCGCCTTGCGCGCATAAATGGTTTTGTTGATTATGGGCGCGTTTTCCCCGATTTTCCGGGCATTATTTTTCCGCGGCTGCCGCCAATCCGCAGGCCGCACTGCACGGGGGCAAACGGCAATCGAATACCTGCTTCTGGTGGCCTTGGGCGTCGCGGTCGTAGTAATGGGCATCGCGGTCGCCGGGCAGTTGAAAGGGTTTTCCGACGTTTTGATGACGCGCGTTGGAATGGAACGCAACACCACCATCGCGATGCTTCTGAAGTAATTTCTATTTTTCGCGCAAAATGCCGCAATTTTTGGCAACCGCTTCCGCCGCAACGCTGGCACCATTGGGCGCCATTTTTTTCTGCCTTGCCGCAAGCCTTTTCGACCTGAAGCGGGGCAGGGTGCCGAATTCCCTCAATTATGCGGGCTTTGCCGCCGCGCTTGCCTTCCCGCTTTCGGGCAGGCTCCCTTTGGGAATGCTTCCGCAATACGCAGCCCTGCTGTTGCTTTCGTTTTGCCTGGCATTTGCGCTTTTTTGGCTTGGCGCCTGGGGCGGCGGCGACGCCAAGTTTTTCGTTTCATTGGCAGCATGGCTTCCAAGTGCCGCGCCATGGGGCGTGGGGAATCCGCTTGTTTTTTTGCATATTTTTTTGGCTGCCTCGCTTCTTGTTTTCGCGTTTTTGGTTTTTTCCAAGGGTTTGCATGCGGGAGGTTTTTTGCGGGCCTCTTTCGCGGCGGTTGCGGCCGCGGGCGTGGAAGAGTTTAAAACCAAAAGAAGGCTAATTGCTGTCCGGGGGAAAAGCGTCGCGCTTGCGCCATTCCTCTCCGCCGGCTTTTTAATTGCAGCCGCGCTTGCGGGCGCGGGATTGTTGTAAGCGAGTTTTGGTTGTGTGGGAAAAATGGCTTTGCAAAAAAAAGCGCAGGTTTCTGTTGAGTTTTTCCTCATAGTGGGCTTTGCCCTGGCGTTGCTTGCGGTTTTGGTTGCCAATGCGGAATCGCAGCTTTCCGAGAACGCGCTTGTGGGCCGCGCGGTGGTTTCGTCTGCGGCATTGGACTCGCTTTCCTCGGCTGTGAACTTCGTTTTTTTGCAGGGCAACAATTCGCAGGCGCGCCTGCAGCTTTTCGTGCCCCCGGGCCCGACCGGCGCGAACAACGCCACGTGCTTTTTCAATTTTTCCAACACCCTCGCCTGCGACGTGGGCGACCTGCAGGGCAGGCTCGCGTATTCGCATAACCTGCTCAAGCTCCCGTCCTCGGTGGATTCCAACTGCTTCTCCTCGGGCTGGAAGGAAGTGAACGTTTCGAATTCCAACAACAACATCGTGGTTTCGTGCGCCCCGATTTCGTAGGGGAGGCGTGTTTTCCAAAATGAGGGGCCAGACCGTTGCGGAATTCGTTTTCGTTTCCGGCGCAGTGATAATGATAGTGGCGGTGGTTGCGGTCGCGGGCTTCCGCGAGGCGGAACTCACCGTCGGCCTCGCGTCGGCGCGGCTTGCCGCGTCCAATTTTTCCGTTCAAAACCCCGCGTTCAACCTCGCATACATGAATTATTCCGTCAACGAATCGTCGCGCAGGGTGATTCTGCGGCCGAAGTTCTACAATTTTTCAAGCGGCGGGATTAGCCCGGGTTCCGCGAACGATTCTGTCGTCTCCGGCGCGGTTTGGGCGCTGCAGCACGCGTTCCATCCCGCAAGCGCGGGCGCGTTCACGGTCGGCAGCTGCGTGCGCGCGTCGTATTACGAGTACTGCGTTTCCCCCTGCTTCGGGGCGGAGGCAAGCGCGTGCGAAGCGTGAGTTTTTGTTGTCGATTGGCCGTTTTGTTTGTTGGGGAAAAGGGGGTTTTTGGCAAAAATGGCTTTTGGCGCGTGGAATGAACTGTCGCGTTTCCAGGCGGCGCTTGTGGCGATGCTTTTCGCAAGCGTGTTCGCGTCCTTCGCGGGCGCGCTTTTTGCGCTTTTGACCGTCGTCGCATTCAATTTCGCCTGCGCGCTTCTCGCGCTTCGCATGGGCGGCGGCGACAGGCCTGGCGCCTTCGCGATGATAGTGTTTTTCACGTTCCTGTCCCTTGCGGCGGTTGTGTTCCGCGTTTTCCTGGTGTCGCCTTACGCCCTTGTTTTCGCGCTGCCTGCCATGGCCGTTTTTTTCCTGGCGTTTTTCGCGGTTTACCGGATTTTTTTCCTGAAGAATTCCGCGCGCGCCGTGGTGCTTGGCTACTCCAACGGGTTTGCGATAGTGCGCGTTGCTGCCGGGTTTTCGCACGACGTTCCCGCCGGCGTTTACGCCGTTCCCTCCGCGCCCGTGGCTGCGGGCGAGGCGAGGCTTTTGCTTGAAAAAAAGTGGCTTTCCGCGTCCAAGCTTTCCGGCGTGGAACAGGCCGCCCCATCCGTAAGGAAAGGAAAAAAGAAGTGAGGCTTCCGGGTTTTTCCGCGCCTTCGTCCGCATTGCTTTGCCTTGCAATGGCATTGCTTGGCGCGTTGTTCCTGCATTTTTCCGAAAGCGAAAGCGGCGTGCATGCGGTTTCGGGCACGGTGTGCAAGGTTTTGCGGGAAAACCAGAGCACGGATTTTTTGTTGTGCCAAAGCCGCGTGCGCGTGCGCGCCTGGCGCGGGGTTGCGCAAGATTCTTTCGACCCGCAGTCGGTTTCGCCGGGGGATTTCCTTCACGCGGGCGGGCGGCTGCAGCAGGGCGGGGGAACATGGAAAACCCTTGTTGCCGACTGGGTTGAAATAACGGGAAAGGCCGGAGGGGGAAAGTGATTGGCGACTTTTTCCTTTCCACGCTGTTGGGCGCGCTTTTGGGCATCGGGGGCGCGGTGCCTTTTTTGCATACGAATTTGGTGCTGCAGTTTGCGCAGGAATTTTTCTCCCCGGTTGCGCTGGCGGGTTTTGCGGTGGCAATCTGTTTTTCCCGGCTGGTTTTCGAGGCGTTTTCCTCGGCGTTCCTCCTGATTCCCTCGGAGTCGCAGGGCGCGTCGCTTCTTGCGGGAAACAGGATGACGCTTTCCGGCCGCGGGCTTGAGGCGCTGGAAATATCCGCGCGCTCTTTCGCGCTTGCGCTTGCCGCAAGCGTTTTGCTCCTGCCGTTTTTCCTCGCTTTTTCGCCAGCGTTGTATTCCGAGTTCAAGCCATTCGTGCTTTTCGCGGTGATGCTGGTTGTCTTCGCGATGTTCGGCATCGAGCGCAGCGCGCAAAAAGCGTTTTTGGGAATGCTCGCCTTCGCGCTTTCCGGCGCGGTGGGCGTCTTTTCCCTCGGCGGGCAGAACGGGGATTCCGCGCTGTTCGCGCTTTTGACCGGGTTGTTCGGTTTTTCCTCCGTGCTCGCAAGCCACGGCGGCAGGGAAACGGGGCGGCAGGAAAATCCGGCGTCCGTTCCTTGGCATTTGAACGAGGCGCTGGCGGGCGTGGGGATGGGCGCGTTTTCCAGTTTCCTGCCAGCGATGAGCCCGGCTTTTTTGAGCGCGCTTGCTTTCCCGTTCTTCGAGCGCCGCGGGGAGCGCGCATTCATCGCGCTCAACTGCGGGGTCGTGGCATCGAAGGCGCTGTTCGACTTTGCCGCAGTGTTTTCAATAGGCAAAGCGCGTTCCGGGGCGGCGGCCGCCATAAAGCCCGCGGTTTTTTCGCAAAGCTTCGGAATATGGGACGTTGCGGCAATCGCGATTTTTTCATTCGCGTTTTCGCTTTTGCTTTTCCATGCCCTCCTGCCCCGCCTGCTTTCCGCGGCGGGGGCCTTGGCGCGGGATTCCGGGGCGTTTTCCGTGCTTTTGTTTATCGCGCTTTTGGCGGCGGTTTTCGCGCTATCCGGGGCCCGCGGGCTTCTGGTCGCGGCAATCGCGACGGCCGCCGGCCTGCTTCCGTTCCTTTTCGGCGTCAAGCGCAGTTATTCCATGGGCGCGCTCATAGTTCCCGCAATGGTTTACCTGTACGCCTCGGCATAGGCGCCCGCGCGGGGGGCATTTGGGCACTTTTCAAAGAAGCGTTAAAAAACGGGCGCGGTTTTTAGGTATCCATGGGCTTTTTCGCGAGGGCACAAATTTCCCTCGAGTTTTTCATGGCGTTCGCCTTGGCGCTTGTCCTGTTTTCGTGGATGGCGAATTTTTTGGACGTTTTTTACTCCTCGAACGCGTCGGCGCACTCGTCGGCGGAAGCGCGGCTTGCGGTGCGCGAGTTCGCTGCATTGGCCGGCCGCGCGTGCGCAAGCAACGCGTCGATCAGTTTTGCGTGGCCGTGCGTTTTCGACGGAAGCGCGCCCGTCGCGTACGCGCTGAATTCCACGCCCGCGGCCTCAAGCACGCTGTTTTTGCATTTTTTGGGCAGGCCTTTCGCCGCGCAGGAAAACGCGCCGTGCAAGGTCGACGTTTCCGGGTTTTCATCGGGGGGATTGAGGTTTTTCGCGTGCAACGCGCAGGCCCCCAACGAGTCGCAGGCGGCGTGCGTTGCGCCAAACGGCGCGGGCAGCGCGGTTTTTTCATTTGGAAGTTGCGGTTGAATCCAAAATGGCATTTTACGATTTTGGCAAAAAAAGCAGGGCGCAGCTTTTCTCGATGGACCTTTTAATCGCCCTCGCCGTGCTTTCGGCGGTTGTGGGGTTCGCGTTGCAGTCCGCGGAGTTTTCCTCCCGCAGCCTTTCCGGCCGCGCCGAGTTATTGTCCAATTCAGCGGACGCGCTTGCGGAATCCAACGTTTCCGGGCGCGTGCTTGACGGGTTTTCGTTCCCCTCGTGCGCGGTGCTGAAGAACACCACCCGGGTGCTTTCCGACAATTGCACGCCTTCGGATTTCAACAGGCAGCAATGCGCGGTTGCCGGCAAGCGCGGCGTTTTCGTGGCGCGCAGGATTGCGAAGTGCCCCGGCTCTGCCAGCGCGTGCCTTTTGGAGGTTCGGACCTGCGAATGAAAAACAACGGCGGCGCGGGGGGAAGGAGGGCGTTTTTGTTCACGATGGACGCGCTGCTTTCGCTTGCGCTTTTGTATTCCGTGACGCTCGCGTTCGTCGTTTATTCGCAGCAGCCGCCGTTCGTGCAAAGGCCGTCGTCGATGCAGGCTTTGGCGCGCGATTTCCTGGTGGCGAATTCCTCCGGCGTGCTTTTGGACGAAAACGTTTTTTACGGCCTGACGCTGTTCAACGTGACCATGGACCCCTCGAGGGTCAACCGCACCGCGAAGATAATCGCCCACGCCGACCTTTTTTCGTACGGGGATTCATGCTGCCCGGGCAGCGTTTATTGCAGTTTGTCAAGCGCCACTGCGGCCTGCCTGGTTTCGCAGGAAACGGTTTCGCGCAAGGACGCGTGGGCGTATTTCCTGAGGTAGGCCGGCAAGAGGGGTTTTTTGTAAAAAAGGGGTTGTTTGCAATTTGAAGGGTTTTTTCTCGGTTTTCACTGTGGCGCTTTCGGTGTTTTTGCTCGCGCTTTTGGCCGGCGCGTCGCTTTCGCTTTTAGGCCTGCAAAATGCGGCACAGGCGGATTTGCAGGCCAAGGTCGTTTCCGACCGCTTCGACGACGCGTCGGCGATGTTCAACGCCACCGTGCTGGACGCGATGCTCGATTATTCCTACGGGTCGTTCGGGTGCGCGCCGGTTTACGATTCGGATTTTTGCGGCGGGGCCGCGACGCCTTCCACCGTGCTTTCGGGCTATTTGGCGAATGCCGAGGCTGGCTTGTCCGTGGACGGGCCGCCCTTGACTTTTTCGCCCTCGCAGATAACCGTGGCCTGCGCTGCGGGAACGCCCGGCACGGTTACGCTGGACGGTTTTAATTACCAAAACTACTCGGTTTCCGCAACCGTGCCGTTTTCGGTGAACTCGTCGAATGCGCGCAGGTCGGCTTTCCGCGGCTTCAATTGGACCGTGTACGTGGCGCCCTCCGCGGGCCCGGGGACGGTTTTCCGCGTGCGCGTGAACAACGAATCGGCGCCCAATTCCCTTTTGAAGAACGTTACGGTTTCCTGCTAGGGGGAGCGCCGCGGGGGCGGCATAGGCATGCGGTTAGAAAATTTAATAAGCAGTTTTCGCAGTATTAGGTTTCGTTGAATCGTTTTCAGGGTGTGAGTTGGAAGTGCGCAGGCAGTCCTTGATTTTGGTCGGGGCGTTGCTTTTGCTTTTGGCGGCGTTCGCGTTTTTCCAGCGGAGCTCGGTTCCGATTTCAAAGGACGACGCGGCGAATTTCGCGCTTGCCGACGCATCGGTTTATTTGCAGAAGAATTACCTTGGGAAGGACACGCTTATGCGCGTGGTGGACCAATCGGAGCTTGGCGGCGGCAAGTTCGCGGTGGGCATCGAAATCGTCGCCAACCCGCATTCCGCGTGCCCGACCGTCGAGCGCCTGGACTACGAGCTCATGCCCGTGGCTTTCTCCCGCCCCCCGCAAATGCTGGTCAAGGACTGCGAAACCCACCCGGTACTGCGGCGCGAGCAGGCGATAATAAATTCCGCCAAATTCGACGGCATTTCGCAGCTGGTCGCCGCGGACGGCCGCGCGTGCGCTTTTCCCGTCCCCCTGCTTGAAACGCAGTCCGAGCGCGATTATTGCCCCTTCGCGGATTTTGCCGCATTGAAGCAATTCGAGCTTAACGCGGCCCTGCCCACGGGTTCGTGGCTTTTGCAATGGGAAGCTGGAAGCGACAGGGTGCTTCTTGCGCTTGACCCCTCGGGAAAAGAAGTTGCAAGAAAAAAGGCCTAAACGCGTTTTCGATGCGGGCGCTGGCTGCCAATCCTAGTCGGAGTAGTAATACTCGCCCTTCTGCTTTTGCTCGGCGTCCTTCTGCGAGCCCGGCTTGTTCGCGCGCGGCCTTCCCGTGGATTCGTCGCGGCGGAAGGTTATGCCGAACTGCTTCAGGAACGAATTCATTCCCGTGCGCATCTCGCTTGCCTTTGGCGCGTGGCCATGCACGCTCGGCTGGCCCTCGAACACGACCAGCCGGTCGGACACGCCGTCTATGAACACGACGTCGTGGTCTATGACGAACGCGTTTTTCCCCGCGTCCTTCACGGCCTTTTTCAAAAGCGCGGCCGCGTTCAGGCGCTGTTCAACATCAAGAAACGCGCTGGGCTCGTCGAACAGGTAAAGGTCCGCGGGGGTGCTTATCGCGAGGGCGATTGCGAGCCTTTGCAGCTCTCCCCCGCTCAAGTGCCTCACTTCTTTGTCCTCAAGCTCGGCGATGTCCAGCTTGTCCCGCAATTCCGCCAGGGTAGCAGCGTCAAGGCCCCTGGTTTTCTTGAGCAAATCGCGGCAGGTGCCGTCGTAATCCGATTTGAGGTATTGGGGCTTGTACGAGATTTTCTTGCGGTGCCCCAGTTCCCTGTCCTCGTCGGGTGACTCGAGCCCCGCGAGCATTTTCACGAAAGTGCTTTTCCCGATGCCGTTTGCGCCCAGTATCCCGATTACCTCGTTTTCGCGCACGTCCCCGGCGTCGACCTCGAGCCTGAATCCGGGGAAGCGTTTTTTCATTGCCGGGTAGTCCATCGCGATGGGCAGCTTTCCGCGCACCGCCGTGGGGCTTCTGACCTCGAATTTTATTTCATACGGCCTGAAGCGGGTGTTCTCCTCCTTGAGGAATCCCTGCAAATAATCGTTCACGCCGTTCTTGGAGCTTTTCAATCCCGACACGACGCCGTACGCGCCCTTCTCGCCGTACATCACGTGTATGTAATCGCTCAAATAGTCCAATAGCGTGAGGTCGTGCTCGACCAGCACCACGCTTTTTTCCTCCGCGGTTTCGCGGATGGCGTTTGCCGCGGACATCCTCATCGAAACGTCCAGGTATGAGGAGGGCTCGTCTATGCAATAGACGTCGGCCTTGCGCGAAAGGCTGCACGCAATCGCGACTTTTTGCAATTCCCCGCCGGAAAGCGTGGAAAGCTTGCGGTCGGCAACGGCGTCGAGCCCGAAATCCCCCGAAAGCGCGCGCGCCTTTCCGGTTTCGTCGCACTGCTTCAGGAGGGCGCCCGCGGTTTCCCTGGATTTGGAGAGCGTTTCCACGTTCTGCATCTTGTGGCTGAATTTCACGTTCCCGCTTTCGATTTTTTCCAGATAGTTCTGTATCTCCTGCCCCCGGACGTGCTTCTTGATTTCCTCGAACGAAAGCTTTTCCCTGAACTTGCCGAAGTTGGGCCGCAGGTGGCCGCGCAACAGGTCGAGTGCCGTGCTTTTTCCTATGCCGTTGACGCCGATTATGCCGACAACGCTTTTTTCCTTGGGAAGCACGAAGCCG
>DAHXMR010000164.1 GCA_027371655.1 Microcaldota archaeon | reverse complement strand
TAAAGCAGTCGATTGCAAGGGACATTTTCGAACAGTGGAAGGAAACGGTGGCAATAGCATCGTGGCGGGACTTTTTTGCCTTCCTTGAAACATCCTGCCGGGGAAAAAAAACGGTCGTGGTAATAGACGAGTTTCAGCGGCTGAAAACCATTTCCCCCGGATTCATTACGGAGCTTCAGAACCGCTGGGACTCCTCGCTGAAAAACGAGCCGCTGATGCTGCTGCTCGTGGGCTCTTCCATCGGAATGATGAAACGGATAGCGATAAGCCCGCACGGCGCGCTTTACGGCCGCAAGACCGCACAGATGCAGCTCGGGCCGTTCCGGTACGTCGACTTCCGCGAAATGTTTGCGGACAAAAGCGAGGAGGAAAAAGTCGAGTGGTTTTCCGTCTTCGGGGGGACGCCGTATTACCTTGAACTTGCAAAAAAACACAAGGCGCTCGAAGATGCAATAGTAGGCGAGGTCTTGTCCAAACAGGCGCCGCTTCGGGAGGAGCCGAAAAACCTGCTGGAATTCGAGCTCAAAGTCACTGCCCGCTACAACTCGCTGTTGTATGCAATGGGCCGGGGAAAGCAGAGCTTGAAGGAAATCTGCGACGAAGTCGGCATTTTGCGGACTACGCTGCCGCCGTATCTCGCCGGCTTGCAGGACTTGCTCGGCTTGGTCGAGCGCAGGCAGCCAATGTTCGGAAAAAAGAATTTGGGCAGGTACGTGCTGAAGGACAATTTTTTCAAGTTCTGGTACTCATTCGTCCTGCCGCACTCGTCCAGCCTTGAAATCGAAAACCTCCGCGCCCCCATGGAAGACATCCGGCAAAACCTGCCCGCGCACATCGGGTTTTGCGCGGAGGACGTGGTGCGGGAATTATTCTTGCTTTACAACCACGGCGAAATCAAGGGCGTAAAGCTCGACTTCGAGCGGATTGGCGCGTGGTGGGACCGCAAGGGAAACGAAATCGACCTGGCAATCGACTCAAAGGACGCGCTTTGGCTTGGCGAAGTCAAGTGGACGAACAAACCGATGGGCGTTGAAGTGCTTGACGCGCTTCTGAAAAAATCGGAACTCGTCGCCAAAAGCGGCAGGCGGCAATTCGTGCTGGCAAGCAAGAACGGCTTCGAACCCGCGTGCCTTGCCAAGGCAAAGGAACTCGGCTGCCTAACGCTGGACATAAAAGAAATGAAAAAACTCTTCGACGCGAAAACGGAAAAACACTAAATGCCCGATTTGCCAAAAAGTTGGTCGGTCAGTCCGTCCGTCAATCCTCAAGCCCGGTTGAATAGGCCGGTCAGCTGATCTCCTTTGACGAATGTTCATCATCCCTAAGGGAATAGTTTGCATGTGAAAGAGTTTAAAACCGCCTTTGGGATAACGCATTCATGGTTTTGGAATTCCGCGAAGACCCCTCCAAAGGCGACGTTGTCATCGTTGCCAACGAGAGGGCCAAGCGGCCCGAAGTGTTCGGCACCGCGCTGTGCCCCTTCTGCAAGGGCGCGGAAAGCACAACCCCGCCCACCACATTCGCGCTGCCAAATGAAGCTGACTGGAAGGTGCGCACGTTCCGCAACCTCTTCGCCGTGCTCAAGCCCGAGGGCAAATTCACGCCCAACGAAGGCGGGGAAAGCTTCTGGCGCAGCCAAGGAGTTGGCGACCACGAAATAATCGTCGAAACCGACGTGCACGGAAAACTATTGCAGGAATTCTCATACGACGAACTATCAATGGTCTTCAAGGCATACAAAAACCGCTATGCGGAACTGTCGGCACGCGAGGGAATGCGCTGCGTTTTTCTTTTCAAAAACCACGGCAGGCTCGCCGGCGCAAGCATCGAGCACGAGCACGCGCAAATAATCGCGCTTCCATTCATTCCCCCCATAATCCAAAGGGAAATCGACCGCGCCGAAGAGCACCGGCAAAAGCACGGCGACTGCCTCTACTGCGACTTGCTTTCCCGCGAAAAGGAAAACGTTTTGTTCGAAAACAATTCCTTTGCGGCGATTTGCCCCTCGTTCTCGCGCTTTCCCTTCGAAATCTGGATCCTTCCCAAAACCCACCGCAACGCCATAAGCGAATTCGGCAACGACGAGGGACTGGAATTCATGCGCCTGCTTCAGGACTGCGTTAAAGCCCTCTCCAAGGTATCAAAGGACTACAACGTCGTCTACCACTGCGCGCCCGAGGGCACGGACTTGCACTTCCACGCCGAAATCTACCCCCGCTCAAACGTCTGGGCGGGCATCGAACTTGGCACAGGGCTCCTTGTCAACATCAAGACCGAAAAAGAGGCGCTTGCCGCCCTCAAAAAGCCCGAAGACTACGGGAAATAACTCGCAATCGCTCTGGAAGCGAGAAACCAATAATAAGCAAGCTTTTCACTTGTCTATTTATGAGCAGAACCAGCGCTGCAGGCCGACACCCAGGCTCCCTTGCGGACTTCAAAGTGTTGGAACGGGAAATCCAGCCGCACATAAAGGCGTGCGGGGGCAATTATCCCGGGCAGGTTTATTTTCGCAGAAAAGGGCTCTACCGGTTCAACAACGCGATTAACAATCACCACGGCGGCCATGATGCCGTGCGCGTAAGGCTGGGGTTTGAAGCCAGGCCGAACCTTGAAGAATCGCTCAGGGACTGGGCGACGTTTGTCCGCGAAATCGCGCCGCACGTTGAAGCAAACGGGGGATATTATCCCGGAATAAAATATTTCAAGGACAACGGCTTGCACCACTTCAACAACGTCATTAGCAACCACTACAAAGGGCACACGGCTGTGCGCAAAAAGCTCGGGCTCAAATCAAAACCGCCCGGCTTCGACACTCCTAAACCAAAACTGGCAGATTGGGACGTTTTCAAGAAACAACTGCAAAGCGTAGAGAAAAAACTTAGCCGGCAGCCCGAACGCCCCCAAGAAATAATGCGCCACATTGACTACGAGCTCGGGGACGCAAATTACTTCGCCAAAAATTACCACGGCGGATGGCCCAACGTCTTCAAAAGAATGGGCTGGAAGCCATCGGCACGAGGCGGGCGCTTGAAAAAATGAGAAAAACCGCTGCAAAGACCCACGGCTAAAGCCGTGGACTTGCCTGCAATTCAGGCAAATGCCCAAAAGTTTCCACGGTACGCCCGTTCCCCCGTTTGAAACGCAGGAGCTTTTGCGCACCGTGGGTCTTTGGAAAAACAAAGCGGCAATCAAAAAAGCAGTTGATCCTGATTATTTCTTCTTGGGCTTTGCCTTGGGCGCTTTCTTCGCGTCCTTCTCCGCCTTGGGCGTGGCAACGAAGCCCTGCTCTTCCAAGGGCTTTGCGCCGTAAGCGGTAACCTTGGCGTTCAACTGCTGGACATCCGCGGTAACTGTGCTTCCGCGCACCTGCTTTTTCACCGCCAAGCCCTTGCGAAGATGGCGTATTCCCGTCTCGCCGGGCTTCAAAAGAAGCTTAGTGCGCTTGATTCCGGGAAGGCGCTTGGTCATGGGGAATCCCGCCTTGTCCGTGCCTCCGGTAATCTGAAGGGAGTAGCCTTCGAGGCCGATTATTCCCCCGTCGATTGCGTCGCCGATTTTTTTGCCCAAAAGCTGGGCCTCCTTGGATGCCTCGACTTCGCGCTGGTATCCCTTGCCGGTCTTGGCATCGCTTACAACAAGCTTCATTTCTCAAAATCACCGTTTGTTTAGTTAGTGGAACGCAAAACCCCATCCTTGGCGGGAATCTGGCGAACCTTGAAAACAAGAGGTACATATGGTGTCGAAAATGAATTATTAAGGTTTCGAGAACGCCGTTTTGAACGGGCGGCACGGCTACTTAAATTGTTTTCTTTTCTTGTTCGCCCATATTCCTTCGCAGGTAGTGGTAGTGTGCAATCATCGGGGGCTTAGCCAGATTATATCGACCGCGGCTGATTTGTTTGAGCACGCCGAGGCGAACCAGCCGTCCGATGTACGGTGGCGATATGCCAAGTTTGCTTAGCTCCGAACTTTTGAACATTGTTTTGCCACTGTTCGCAATTTTCACAAAATAAGTGATGTCGTTGTCGGAGGCAGTTTCAAGCTCGTGGTTTAGCCACGAGCTGCCTATTTTTAGCGCGGCGCCCAAAGTTTCAACGACACGCTGCACACTGATTTCCGCGTGCTCCACATAGCTTGCAGATGCTATGCATTGGACGAGGAACGGATAACCTCCGGACAGCTCATGCACTTTTGCAATTGCCCCGGCAGCCCATCTCGTGTCGTCTTTTGCCAGGGGTTTTTCAAGAACTTCCATTGTTTCTTCCGGCGCGAACGCGCCAAGGTTGAAGCTTGCGCCTGAAAAAATCCGGGCAATTGGCGAATAATCATCAACCAGCCGCTCTTCGAAATCTATCCCCCCCGATGCAATCAAAACCACGGGGGTGTTGTTATCGCTTTCAACTATTGTTTTAAGCTCGCCGAGAGCCTCGGGAGACAAGTAGTCTGCATCGTCTATTTCCACAACTATCGCGTCTGCATTTTTGATGTTCTTGACAAGCGACCGCCATTTGAAGTAAGGCGTTTTGGATTCCCATTCGGAATCAAAGCGCAATTCCAGTTCGATTACTGGAAGTTTTGCCGCAGAAATGCTGCCCAGCATTTTTTCAACAGGATTTTTTCGCTGGCCTATTTCGTCAAGCAAACTTTCAACCAAAAGCTGGTAAAGTTCCGAATCGGAAGTCGTTTTTGATAGGCGCCGGTAGAACACCAGCATTTGCGGCTGAGCCGAAACGTTGCTGGTTATTTTTTTAAGCAACGACGATTTGCCCACCCCACGGTAGCCAAATACCAATATCCCCCCAGATTGCCTCTGGATTTTGGCTTTTTCGATCCGTTCTTGGACTGTTTGAAGAACCTGCTTACGGCCTCCAAAAAAGTCAGGTTTTGCCGGGTTCTGAGGATCGTAAGGATTAACCATACTAAAATAGTGTTAATTAATATTAATTAACG
>DAHXMR010000159.1 GCA_027371655.1 Microcaldota archaeon | reverse complement strand
AAATTTGGGAAAAGGAAGGAAAATAAAAATAAAAATAAAAAAAAAGGGAATCGGCGGAAAAGAAAAAAGCCACGCCCCCTGCAGGGGGACGGGGGGTTTTAGAGCCCTGCGGCTTTGCGCAGTTCGTCCGCCTTGTCGGTTTTTTCCCATGTGAAGTCGGGGTCGTTGCGTCCGAAGTGGCCGTAGGCCGCGGTCTTGCGGTAGATCGGCCTGCGCAGGTTCAGGTGCTTGATTATTTCGGCGGGCTTGAGCTTGAAGTGCTCGCGCACAAGCTGGCGCAGTTTTTCCTCCGGGATTTTGCTTGTGCCGAACGTGCTCACGAGCACGGACACCGGGTCGGCGACTCCGATGCAGTATGCGATTTGCACTTCGCACTGGTCTGCAAGCCCCGCGGCCACGATGTTTTTGGCAACGTAGCGCGCCATGTACGACGCCGAGCGGTCGACCTTAGACGGGTCTTTTCCGGAGAACGCGCCGCCGCCGTGGCTTCCGTGGCCGCCGTAGGTGTCGACGATGATTTTGCGCCCCGTGAGGCCGGTGTCGCCTGCCGGCCCGCCGAGCACGAACCGCCCGGTTGCGTTGATGAAATATTTGGTGTCGGGCCTGAGCCATTTTCCGCACACGGGCTTGATGACTTTTTCAAGTATGTCCTTGTGGATTTGTTCTGAGGATACGTCGGGCGCGTGCTGTGCTGCCACGACTACCGCGGTCACGGAAAGCGGCTTGTTGCCGTCGTATTCCACGGTGACCTGGCTTTTTCCGTCCGGCCTCAAATACGCGAGGGTCTTGTCCTTGCGGACTTCGGAGAGCTTTTTGGCGATTTTGTGGGCAAGTAGCGCAGGGAGGGGCATGAGTTCGGGGGTTTCGTTGCTTGCGTAGCCGAACATGAGCCCTTGGTCGCCCGCGCCCTGCTCCTTTTCCTTTGCCTCGTCCACGCCCTGTGCGATGTCGGGGGACTGCTCGTGTATCGCGACGAGCACGCCGCAGCTGTCTCCCGAGAACTGCAATTCCGCGTCGTTGTAGCCGATTTCGTTTATGACCTTGCGCGCAAGGCCCGCCACGTCGACATACGCACGGGTGCGCACCTCGCCTGCAACGATGACCTGGCCGGTTGTGACAAGCGTTTCAACCGCGACGCGGGAGTTGGGGTCCTGTTCGAAGAGCGCGTCGAGCACGCCGTCGGAAATCTGGTCGCACACCTTGTCGGGGTGCCCCTCGGTCACCGATTCCGAGGTGAAAAGATACTTGCCGTTCCTTGCTCCTGCCATGAAAAACCACTCTCCAAAAATCGCGGGCGCACGTTTGGCGCGAAATGCCACTGGGCTATGGCGCCCGCCGAATGGAAAAAGATGCGACCGCCGGCATTTTATATTTTGATGAAAAAATTATTCCAATCGGAATTTTTTTGCGCAAAAACGCCTGTTTTTATCGCCGCTTGGAGTTGTTGGTTGGAAAAATGATAAGGCTGGTTGTGCTTGGCACGAGCGCGTCGCTTCCCACAAAGGAGCATTTGCCCTCGTGCTTTGCCGTGAAATTCGAGAAGGTGCTGCTTTTCGACGCCTGCGAGGCGGTGCAGCGCCAGCTCATGAAATACGGGGTGAGCTTTGCGCAGGTGCGCTGCGTTTTCCTGTCGCACTTGCACGCCGACCACTTTTTGGGATTGTTCGGCCTCGTGCAGACTTTGAACATGAGCGGCAGGCAGTCCGAGCTTTTGGTGGTGGGCCCCAAGGGCACCGCGAAAATGCTTGACGCGATTTTCTCGCTGAAGCAACTGAAGGCCAATTTCCCGGTGAAAATAGTCGAGGCAAGCGGGCTTGAAAAAAAGCCCGTATTCGAGGCCGACAACTTCGGGGTTTACGCGTTTCCAGTCAAGCACGGCATCGACGCGCTCGGCTTCGTGCTGCAGGAGAACGAAAAGCGCAGGTTCGACAAGGCAAAATGCGACCTC
>DAHXMR010000154.1 GCA_027371655.1 Microcaldota archaeon | reverse complement strand
CGCGCCTGCGTAATACGCCTGCATGGATGCGAGGAACGTGTTCAGGTGCCCGGTGAGCGTTGCCGCATGGTGCGCGGGCCCGCTGATTGTGGACAAATTGTCAAGCCTCAGCCCGTATTTCTTTATGTAGTCGATGCTGTGCGCGCTGCAGTACACGCGCGTGATGTAGCCCATGTTGTGGATGTGGATTGCGCCCGACAGGTACGCGTCCGCAACGTCCTTGGAATAAACCTCCTTGAGGGCGTATTGCTTGAGCGTGTTCTCCGCAATCGCGAGGTTCACCGCCTCGGGGTTGTTGGCAATCACGTTGCTGTTGTCCTTGCTTTTTGCGAAAATGAACTGCTCCAAATTGTACGTGCTCATGCCGATGATTTCCTGCTTGGCAAGCTTCTTGTCCAATCCCCGCACGAACAATTCGTTGTTGACAAGCTCCCGCAAAAGGCTGACTGAAATTGTCTTGATGCCGGATGCCGCGACCTTCTTTTCAACGGCCTTGGAAATTTCCTCGGCGTCGGCCTCGGTAATCTTGGCCTCCTTCACAAGCGCGCCCGCAATCTTCTGGCGGTCCCACTTGTGCGCCATTCCCTCGGTGGCGGTGGACACCATAAGCGCCAAATCGGTGGAGTCCTTGGCCCCCTTGCCGTCCTCCTCGTCCTCGCCCACGATTTTCAACTGGTCAAGCTCGCGCTCGAAGGACTCCAAGTCCTTGAACTCGTGGTAAACCGAGGCGAAGCGGATGTACGCGATTTTGTCCAAATCGCGCAGCCGGTCCATGACCTTCTCGCCGATGAGCGTGCTTGGAACGTCGGTGGTCTCCTTCAGGCGCAACTCGCGCTCGATGTCATCCACCACCTTCTCGATTGCCTCGTGGGACACCGGCCTTTTTTCGCACGCGCGCTCGAAGCCGTGCAAAAGCTTTACGCGGTCGAATTTCTCGCGCCTGCCGTCCTTTTTCACCACCCAAAGCTCGACCAATTCGACGCGCTCGTAGGTGGTGAAGCGCTTGCCGCAATTCTCGCACTCGCGCCTGCGGCGCGTCTTTTCGGCATCCTCGGCATCCCGGGAGTCCAAAACCTTGGTCTCCAAATGGCCGCAATAAGGACAATTCATTTCAACCCACCACCACAAATGCCAAAGCAACAAACATGCAAACCGCCCACTGGAAACCCAAAGTTCTAGTGTACCTTCGCCCCCCACCAACACAACGTGTTGTGGCTTGTTGCCTCACAAGATACAAGATATTGGTTTATAAATCTTTTCCACAATTTGACGGTTTAGCTACAAACGCCCAAACCGCACCAAATGCACGGGGCGGGTTTTCCCTAAAAAGAAGCATTACACTAGCCGGTGCCGTTCCCAATTATGATACCCGTATTCGTGCGGCCGCCCGTCCCCAAGGATTCCGGATTGCCTTGTGCACACAAGCTTCTTCAGGAACACCACCCTTGGCTCAAGCCGCCAATTGCCGCCGTTGCGCCTATCCGAATTGAGCGTGCTGGCAATCCATCTGCCGAATTCGCCGTTCTTCTCCGAAACGAGCACAATGGGCTTCCTGCCCTCCGGCGGCAAGTGCACGGTCGCAACGTGGTCGCCCAAGTGGTGGATTTCAAACCCGCCTTGAACCGCGTTGCGCTGTTC
>DAHXMR010000147.1 GCA_027371655.1 Microcaldota archaeon | reverse complement strand
ACCCTGACCGCGCCTTCCGCGCCCGCCACAAGCCCGTTTTTATTTTTGAAGCCCCCAAAAAACAAGGGCAGAAAACAAGCCGGGGTGGCAGAGCGGTTATTGCGCCAGTCTTGAAAACTGGTGCCCTCACGGGCTCATGAGTTCGATCGCACCTTTTTCTTTTTTAAAAAAAAGAAAAAGTCGCGAGGCCCAAAAAGAAAAAAAAGCATTTTTTTCTTCAGGCTCGCAAGCGGAACACATCTCATCCCCGGCGTTCATTGCCCCAAAAAGTGGTTTTGCCTTGGATAAAGATTTTGAGAAATCCATTGAAGCCCTCGACGCGGCAATCAAAAGGCAGGACGGCAGGCTTGTGAAGGACACTGTTTTCGTGTGCCCCCAGTGCCTTGGCACGGACTTTGAGCAGGTCGTCGAAGGCATTTTTGCCGGCAACGGCTACGCCCTTCCGACGCCAGAATTGCGGTGCAAGGAATGCGGGTTCGAAGGCATCCCCCTTGAAATGAGCGCGAAAGCATACAAGGAAAGGATCTCGCAAAAATGATTTTTGGGCAAAAAGTGTTTTGGTTTGAATTGTTTGTTGGGAAATTGAAATGTTCTATATTTCTACATGCAGAAAGCCCGTGCAGGGCACGCGTTCGCTTGCCAAGTGGTTTGCCCGCCTGTTTGGGGGCTATTATGAGAACCGGGGCAAGCGCAATTTGGGCGAGTTGTTGTCGCGCGTGGAGGCCAAGGGCTTGTCGCGCATTTTGTTCATTTACGAGCGCCACGGCAACCCCTCCGAAATCAGCGTTTATGATTCCGAGAAGGGCTGGCTTTCCCCAGAAATCCGCATTAAGTCCCTTGTGCTTCCCAGCCATGACGCCGAGCGGCAAAGGCGCGTTCCGTGGCGTTCGCGGATAATTTTGGCGGACGAAACCGCGAAAACTGCGGCGCCGCTTTTCGAGCACACCGCAGAATTCAAGGAAGAGGAATCCGAGGGCGGAGTCGAAGTCATTGTCGAAAAAAACAGGCTGTCCTTCTCTTACAAGGGCGCGAAAGTAGGGCCAGTGCTTGACATAGAGTTCCACGAAGCGCTTGCGCCAAAGGAAGGTTAAACAAAATGAAGGCGTTTTTCGAATTCGATTTTGCGAGCCCGCAAATTGCCAAAAAAGCGCTGCAAGCGCTTTCGCAGAAGAACAGCCGCGCAAAGGCAATCAGCTTGAAGCTGAAGGGCAGCAAAATCGTTGCAACGGTTGAAGCCGAATCCATTGCCAAGTTGCGCGCCATCTGCACGAGCCTTTTGCGCAGTGCAAAAATCGTT
>DAHXMR010000124.1 GCA_027371655.1 Microcaldota archaeon | reverse complement strand
CAAGCACGCCTTGTCGACAACGCGCAGCGCGCCCACCATGCGCAAGCGCTCTTTTTCCGAAAAAAAGGGTTTGCGCCCTTTGGCGCGTTCCACATTTTCGTCGCGGGCAATGCAGGCAATAAGAAAGTCGCCGTATTTTTTGGCGGACTCGAAAAAATGCAGGTGCCCCGCGTGCAGGAAGTCGAAACTCCCGAAAACAAGGACTTTCTTCATGGGGCAATCCGCTTGTTTGAAAGAGTCCCGCGCCAAAAGGCGCGGGCGGGAAATGAAACTAGGGTCCTTTGAATCCGCATGCTTTGCAGGCGTATTTGTTGTCGTTTTCGCGGCAGGTTTTGCAGCGGACGATTTTTTCCTTTCCACACGACGGGCACGAGAATTCGACGTAGTCGTCGGTTCCGCGGCCGCAAGTAGTGCACTTCTTCATTACAAAACCCCTCTTAGTTGGAGTTGGTTTAAAAACAAAAATATCTCCGCCGCCTTGGGCGGAATGGCCGGTTGAAGTCGCTGAAGTCGCTTTAATAAAGTTGAAGCAACACAAATTTTTGCACGCCCGAATTTTTAATTCCCCGCTATTGGAGCTATAGTCGCGGCGTTGTTTTTGGTGCGGGGGCGTAGTATAACCTGGACAGAACGGAAGCTTGCGGAAAACCGCGGCCCCATGAAAATTCCATTTTTAGGGAGGGCCGCGCGTTTGCGGACAGCTTTTGATCCGGGTTCGAATCCCAAGAGAAGGGCCAATCCCTTCCGTGGGAGAAAATCCCGGCGCCCCCGTTTTCTTTTTTTGTCCCGGGTCTTGGCTTTGGTTAAGCGTCCGGTCTTGAGTCTCGGCTTGCCGGCCCGGAATCTTCCGCTTTCGCGTGCCGCCCCGAAGGGGGCGCGAGGGGTTATATTCTTTTTTTTGCAAACTTCTTGTCAGGCAAGTTGGTTGGCATGTCGGCTCAAACCGTTACTGAAAAGATTTTGGCCAGCCACGCGGGGAAGCTTTCGGTTTCTCCGGGGGACATCGTCAACTGCAAGGTGGATTTCGCGTTCGGCAACGACATCACCGCGCCCATCGCGTTGCGCGAGTTCGAAAAAATCGGCGTTCCCCGCGTTTGGGATGCAAAAAAATTTGCGCTGATTCCCGACCATTTCGTTCCCAACAAGGACATCAAAAGCGCGCAGCAGGCCAAGGAAATGCGCGAATTCGCACGCAAGCACAATCTTTCCAATTTCTTCGAAGTCGGGTGCATGGGCGTGGAGCACGCGCTTTTCCCCGAACAGGGGTTTGTCTATTCCGGCCAGGTTGTTGTCGGCGCAGATTCGCACACGTGCACTTATGGCGCGTTGGGCGCATTCTCTACGGGCATCGGTTCCACCGAGCTTGCCGGAGTAATGGCAACCGGCGAGTTGTGGTTCAAGGCGCCAGAAAGCCAGCTTTTCTCCTTTTCCGGCAAGCCGGGCAAATTCGTGTGCGGCAAGGATTACGTGCTCAAAGTAATCGGCGACATTGGGGTGGACGGCTCGCTTTACAAGGCAATGGAATTTTCTGGCAGCGGAATTTCCGCGTTGTCGATGGACTCGCGCATGAGCATATGCAACATGGCAATCGAGGCGGGCGGGAAAAGCGGGATAATCGCCGCGGACGAAAAAACCAAGCAATACATTGCCGCCGCAAAGCCAAAGGCCGGCGCGCCGAATTATTTTTACTCCGACAAAGGTGCGGGCTATTCTGAAAAATTCGAGTACGACGCTTCGAAAATCGAGCCCATGGTCGCGGCGCCGCACCTTCCCTCGAACGCCAAGCCCGCGCGCGAGTTTTCCAACATCGAAATAGACCAAGTGGTGATTGGTTCGTGCACCAACGGCAGGATGGAGGATTTGCTTGCGGCGCATGCGATTCTCAAGGGCAAAAAAGTGGATTCCCGCGTGCGCGTTCTTGTGATTCCGGCAACCCAGAAAATCTACCTTGAAGCCGTTGAGGCGGGCTTGGTCGCCGACTTTGTCAAGGCCGGCGCGGCGGTTTCCACTCCCACGTGCGGCCCGTGCCTTGGCGGCTATATGGGCGTTCTGGCCGAAGGCGAAAAATGCATCGCTACAACAAATAGAAATTTCGTGGGAAGGATGGGCTCGCCAAAAAGCGAGGTGTTCCTCGCGTCGCCTTCGACCGCGGCGGCAAGCGCTTTGACGGGAAAAATAACGGACCCAAGGGATTTGTGAATGCCACTTTCACCGAAACGGAATGCCCAACTTGAAGCGTTGGCCGGGCCCATACTGGGGCCCGGGCGCGAGGACCACGTTTACAACCGCCTCGTGCTCTCCGAAGCCACGATGCGGGCAGTTCGCGCACTGAAGCTGCCGCCCGAAAAATCCCTTCGCGCCCAACAACTGGCCGGGCATTACCTTGACGCGCTTTCATTCACGCGGCGGCTGCGGCAGGGCCTGACTGATTTGGGCGCCAGGGAAGCCAAAAGCGAGCTGTGCGAAATGCTGCGAACCAACAAACGATTGGGAGGAACGCTTGCAACGGAACCGGAGGAGCTGGATTTGGATGCGATTGAAAAAAGCAAGGCAACCCCGCCTCAGCTGCACGTCATTGCTCAGATCCTTCCGGACGCGGTGGAGAGCACAATTTACGAATATCTTGGCAAGAAAAATTTCGCTAAATACGCGGCAGAGCTAAGGGAATTCCATTCCGGGTGAAAAAATGGCAAAAGCATACAAGTGCGGGGACAACGTCGACACCGACGTTATCATTCCCGCGCGCTACTTGAATTCATCCGACCCAAAGGAACTCGGCCTGCACGCGATGGAGGACTACGACAAGGATTTCCTCAAAAAGATCTTGAAAGGGGACGTAATGTTTGCGGGCAAGAATTTCGGGTGCGGCTCCTCGCGCGAGCACGCGCCCATCGCCCTGAAGGCCGCGGGGGTTTCCTGCGTTGTTGCAAAGACGTTCGCCCGCATTTTCTACCGCAACGCGGTCAACATCGGGTTGCCCGTTGTCGAATGCGCCGAGGCCGCGGAGGCGGTGCAAGCCGGCGACGAGGTCGAAGTCGCGCTTGAAAAAGGCGAAATCGCCGACAAAACAAGTGGCAAAGTTTTCAAGGCAAAACCAGTCCCCGCGTTCATGATGGAAATATTCCACGACGGCGGGTTGATCGGGCACCTGAAGAAAAAATTCGCCAAAAGTTGAAGCGCGGTTGTTCCTGCGGTGCTGTTGGGGTGGAAGAAAAAACGAAATCTTTGGACGTTGCAGTGATTGAGGGCGACGGAATAGGCCCTGAAATAGTTGCGGAAGCGTTGCGCGTGCTGAAGGCAACCGCAGAATTGCACAAAATTTCGCTTGAATTCGTTGACGCGCCCGCGGGCGGCATTGCGTACAAGAAATTCGGCACCACGCTTCCCGCGGAATCCCTCGAAAAATGCCGCAAAGCGGACGTCGTGATAAAAGGCCCGGTGGGCCTGCCCGATTTGCCGCAGGGATTGGTCGAACGCGAAGTAGTCCTTGGCTTGCGCCAAGAGTTGAACCTCTTCGTCAACTTGCGGCCAATCAAGCTCTACGAGTGCCTGCGCGAGCAGTCCCCCCTCAAGGACCGCGTCATCGGCAAGGGAATAGATTACGTGATTGTGCGCGAGAACTCGGAGGGGCTTTATTCCAAGAAGGGCAAGGTAAGCGAAAAGAAGGCGTACGATTTGAACCTTTACTCGAAGAAGGGCGTGGACCGCATCATAAATTACGCGTTCGAATTGGCGAAAAAAAGCGGCAAGACCAAGGTAACAAGCGTGGACAAGGCCAACGTGCTCCTCGCATCAAAATTCTGGCGCGAGCGCTTCAATGAAATCGCCAAGGCGCACCCTCAAATCAAAACTGAGAGCCTTTACATCGATGCAATGGCGCAGTACCAGGTGCGCTGGCCGTCCTCCTACGAGGTCGTTGTGACCGACAACATGTTCGGCGACATCCTCTCGGATTTGGGCGCGGAAACAGCGGGCTCATTGGGCATGGGCGGCAGCGTGAATTTGAAGCCCAGGGGAGTTGCCATGGCCGAGGCAATCCACGGAAGCGCACCCGACATCGCGGGCAAGGGCATCGCCAACCCCATAGGCATAATCCTCGGCGTGGAATACGCCTTGGCGGAAAAGGGTTTCGCAAAAGCCGCGGGCGCGATTGAAGGCGCGGTAACGCAAGCGTTAAACGACGGAATCCGCACGAAAGATATTGCGCCCAAGGACGCTTCGTTTGCGTCAACGCAGAAAATGGGCGGGGAAATCGCCAACCGGATTGTTTGAGCAAAAAGCGGGTGTTGATGAAAAATGCCGTTGCAACTTGCAAAAAAGCTCCAGCAACAGGGAATCGCCCTGCGCAAGGTGGAGATTCGCCCGCTTTCCGAAATAAGGATGTTTTTCGAAGTGCCTGGCGGAATGAAGGCGGGGGGCTTGCGGGAGTTCGTAAACGAACTTGCGCACACGAAGGAAAACCTCGAGCGCTACGGTTCGAAGGGCATCGGGCGTCCCAGCGTCGCAAGCCACTCGGGAAAGAACCAAATCAGCGTGTTTTTTTCGGGGACAAAGGAAAAACTTGAAAACGAACGCCGGGAACTTCTCAAGCTTGTCCCGCCAGAAACCATCGAACAGGCCGCTGCGGAATGGGCAAAGAACCGCGGGCGGAAGCAGGCCTAACTGCGGGGCGGATTGGTAAAAAATGCCGGTAGAACTCGTGCGGAAAATACTGGAGCAGAACCCCGGCACCAGGATTGCACGCGTGGGGCTCACCACCCATGCCAGCGGGGCAACGTACCAGGGGCGCGGGATTTGCGTCGAACTGGCAAACCCGCGGTGGAAGCACAAACCGGAACGCGTGCTGGAGACTCTTAACGGGCTGAGCCACCTGCCCAAGCACGCCGAACGGCTCGAAGGCAAGGAATTGAATTTTTCCACGATGTGGTGGCGGCACGAACCGCTGGTCGGCGTAAGTTTCGGAAGGCTCAAACCGCGGCATTCCGGCGAAGTCGACTGGAAGCGCCTGGCCGGCCTTACCGGCAAAAAACTCCAAGACGCGCTTGACCGCATAGAAAAGCCCTTCCGCGCCCCAAAAGGCTACCCGATTTCATACGCCGACAAGAAGCACGAAAAAAGAATCGAATCGGAATACCGCAAGCTGAAGCTTTTGCAGCAACAGCTTCGCACCCGCGACGCGAAAATCAAGCGCGCGCTGGGCGGCAATTTCGGCAAAGCCGTTGCAAAGGGCTTCAAGGCGCTTGACGAAAAGGATTCAAAACGCTAAGCGATTTTTAGGGCAGCCGGCGTTTTCTGCAAATCTTATTATTTCCGCCAACCCCATCCTTTTCCCTCACGTTCCACGGGCAGTGATGTTCATGTCCATAAAAATTTCCAACAGGATTTTCCGCGCCACTTACGCCATCCGCGACCCGCCGATGATGGCGTTGGTCGACAAACTGAAAGCGCGCGGCAAAAACATAATTGAATTGAACATAGGCGACCCCGGCGGCCTGGACGGCGCATATGATTTTCACGTCCCCAAGCACATCGTTTCCGCGTTTGTGCAAGCGCTTGAAAACGGCAAAAACGAGGGCTATGCATCCTCGCAGGGCGATTTGTTCGTGCGCGAGGCGATTGCGACTGAGGCGAAAAGCAGGGGATTCAAGGGCGCGAGTGCGCAAAACGTGGTTACGGGGCAAGGCGTAAGCGAGATTGTCGATTTTCTTTTCTCGGCGGTGCTGGAAAAGGGCAGGAACGTCGTTTTGCCCAGGCCCGATTATCCGCTTTACACCGCGATTGCCAACTACTACGAGGGCGAAACGCGCTACTATGATTTGGACCCGAAAAACGGGTGGCTGCCCGACCCGAAGCAAATAGGGCAGCTGATTGATGAAAACACTGCGGCGGTGTTGATAATCAACCCCGGCAACCCAACAGGCAGCACGTATGGAAAAGAATTGCTCGAACAGATTATTGCCGAAGCTGGAACGGCGGGGGGCAACCGCGTTCCCATAATTTCGGACGAGATTTACCGCGAACTGCGCTTTTCCGGCAAGCATGTTCCCATCGCTGCGCTGACAAGCGGCGTGCCGGTTGTCACCCTCGACGGCCTCTCAAAAAACCACTACGCGCCGGGATACCGCATGGGCTTTGCAGTGTTCTCCAATTTTTCGGGCAAGGACTGCGCCGCCCTCCTCGACGCGGTGACAAAGCTCACGGGATTCAGGCTCTCGACAAGCAAGGCGGCGCAGCACGCGCTTTTCGCCGCAGTAACGCAGAGGAAAAAGCACGGCAAAGAATACGCCGCGCATCTTGCCAAATTGAAGGAAAGAACGCAATACGCGTGCAAGCGCCTTGCGGCAATCCCCGGCATTTCAATTACCCCGCCCAACGGCGCTTTTTACGCCCTCCCAAAGGCCTCGGGGCCGTGGAAGTCCGACAAGGATTTCCAGAAGCAACTGCTGTTGGAAGCGGGAGTGTTCGTCGTGCCCGGCTCCGGTTTTGGGATGCCCGAATCCGAACTATACTTCCGCGTGGTCACACTTCCCCCCATCGAAGTGCAGAAGCAGGCCTACGACAAAATGGAAGAATTTATGAAGCGGCATTTGCACAAGTGAGTTTGGTAGATTGCAATGCCGCACAAACTCATAAAACGCCTTATGGAAAACCCCGGTACAATCCTGCGCGAAGTCGCACTGGTAAGCGCGCCCCCGCAAAAACCATCAGGAAAACGCGCGCATTACCTGCGCGTAGTCTTGGAAAACGAAATATGGGGGGAACACGTCAACCGGACCGGCGCGTACGCGGCAATGGACGCGGATGCAAAAGCGGACCGCGTGATTTACCAATCAGAAGGCGCCTTCGTGTCGCCGGAAAAACTGCGCCTGATGTTCCGGGGGCCAAAGCAAAACCTCGAACGCGCACAAACGCAAATCCAGGGCCTCGTCATTTCCCCAAGCGGTTCAAAGGCATTCCAGCACGAACTCGACGCGTGGCTTGCCCGCGGCAAGCCGAAAAAAGACAAATAATTTTTTCAAGGGGGGTTTGTTTTGCCTGCGGAATTTGTAAGGGCTGTTTTGGAAAAAAATCCGGGCACAAAGTTTGTTCGGATTGCCAGACTGGACCACGGTACTCGGCCGCTGGTTGTCCGGCTGGTCAATCGCGCTTGGTACCCCGATAAATCCAAAATATCGCGGCAGTTGCAAGCGATGGCGGACAAATCCGAACACGCCCAACGCTTGCGGCGCAAGAACATAAGATTCCACCATTCTTTCGAATCCGATGCGGGCATCGGCCTTCATTTCACCCCAATGCAGGGATGCGGCGGGGGCAAATGCAAGGCGAAGTTTGAAAACGCGGAAAAAACGCTTTTGGGCGAGCAAAAGGAAATCGAGGCGCTCAAAAAAGACCTCGACGAACTCGGCAGGCTTGCAAAAAAACCGGAAACGCTGAGGGGAAAGATGGACGCAGCAATAAGGAAAATGACCGAAGAAAAATGATTTTTGGAGGCTTCAAAAAATGGCAAACGGGATAAGGCCGCGTTTGAACTTGTCAACGGCAAGGCAGATAATCGCAGGAACGACTACTTCTGAAAAAGTGCGTGCCAACGGAAGGCTCGCGCCAGAAGACCATATTTTGCTGAAAATGGCGCAGCACGGTCTTTCCATTGTGAACAGAAGGCGCCCGCCCACGGCGGCAGAACTTGAAAAGCTGCACCCAAAACTGCACGGCCTTGTAATGGGCCTGCGCACGAATGGGCTGGAAAGCAAGTACAAAGCAAACGGCCTCGACCGCGCGTTTATGGAAGCGCGCGAACAACGGGCAAACGTGGCGGAATGGAAAGCGGAGTACGGCCGGCTTCTGCGGCTGCCCCGCTCAAAAAAGCGCGTTGCGTATTGGACGCCAAACGGCCCGGTGTCCGTCGAAGAGCACCGAAGCAAGCAACCCCCGCGGAGTCCGAAGCGCGCGAAATGAACCGCCCGGCTATGCCGCGAGCTTTTTCAGCACTTTGCGCATCTTCAAAAAAGCCCTCGCGCGATGGCTTATTCTGTTCTTAATTTTGCGCCCCAATTCGGCATAAGTGCGGGCGTAGCCCGCCGGGATGAAAATAGGATCGTAGCCGAAGCCTGCGCGCCCCCGTTCGTTTTCGGCGATTTTTCCCCGCGCTTCCCCCCGCACGACAAATTCGCGGCCGTCGGGAAACACTAGGGCAGCCACACAAACAAAACCAACCCCCCTCTTTCCAGTTGGCGTGTTGTGCAACAAACGCAACAGCTTTGCGTTCCGCGCCTTGTCGCCCGCCGCAAACCTCGCGCTCTTTACTCCCGGGGCTCCGCCCAACGCGTCAACACAGATGCCGGAATCGTCCGCCAGCGCGGGAAGTTTTGTGAATTTGCAGGCGCTTTTCGCTTTTTTGAGAGCGTTTTCCTCGAACGTTTTCCCATCTTCCGCAGGCGTCGGCGCATTTGCGGGAAGGGCAACGAATTCGACGCTTTTGCCGTCAACTATGCGCTTCATTTCCTTGAGCTTTTCCGCGTTGCGGGTTGCCAAAACGATTTTCATGGGAACAAAACTCACTTTTTTGCAACCAGCACTACTTCGCCGAAATCGTTCACGGCTTTGAGTTTCGCGTTTTTGAACCCCGCGCTTTTGAAAACAAGCAAAAGCTCCTCCCTTGTAATGGGATACTCGTGCTTTCTTTCTTCCACGAATCTTCCGCTTTCCCCTTCGAGGTCCGCGGCCTTCTGCGCCGCCCTTCCTGCCAACACGCGGGCGTCAATGTTGGGCACCCCCGATTTTTGCAGGCGTTTGAGCAGGGAATCGCGCACTCCCTTGAAAACATAGCTCCATCGTGCAAGCCATTGTTCGCGCACGCTTTCCGCGTATTTTTTGCTCCCCGCTTTCTCCCTCGTGCACACGTCGGCAACAACAACGGCTGCGCCTGTTGGGAGCCCGGCGAACAATTCTTTTGCAAAACGCTTCTTGTTGGCAAGCGGGTCCCGCAAGTGGTGAAAAGAGTAAAGCATGGTCACAACGTCGAAAGAAATCCCCATCCGCCGCTTCGCGGACAAGAACGCCCCAAGTTTTTCCATGTCCAAGGGCTGGAAGGAAACATTAAGGACTTTTTTGCGCCCCGCGGCTGAAGCCGCTGCAAGGAGAACTTCGCTTCTGACGTCGGTTGCAAGCACTTTTGCCTTTTTGCACTTTGCCGCAATCCTGAAAACCGTGTCCCCCGTTGCAGAGCCCAAATCAAGTATGCTTTTCGCGCCCGCAGGAACGGCTTTGACAAGCTCGGTTTGCAGGATGCAATAATTTGGGGCAAGGGCGAGGAACTCGGCCCACTGGCCTTCCGTGGAATAGAACGACGGTGTTGGGGTAGCATCCATGGTGTTCACTTTTCGTTGCGCGGGGGGTTTCTTTTGATAATTTCGCGGAGTTCTCTCCTCCATTGCGCAAGTTCGCCGAGAATTTCCGTTCTTTTAGCTTCATAGCCCGCGCTTCCTGCATGCCTCCTTGCGGAAACCAAATCGCGGCTGCGCAGCCGGTGCCAGCCCGGGTTGTCGTTGCGCGGTCCATAGCCCCTTTGTGCCGCGCTCTGGTGGATGAGTGCGTCGGCAACAATCCTTTCGGCTCCAAGGCCATTTAGGACGCGGGTGGCGATGCCAAGCGTATCGCCGGTGCGGTGCCAGTCATCAAGCACGAGAATCTTTTTTTTGCCGATTCCGGCAAGCAGGCTTGGCGCGTTTTTACGGATGGCGCCCTCGGCTTCTTTCGCGTTGGACACGAAGCGATCTTCCCTCAGATGCCTGAGCTCTTTGATTGCAGTGCCAAGGGCATAAAAGCGCGGCATTTTTTCGCCGGGGGAGCTTTTGCGCCACGCATGTTTTACCAAGTACGCCGCGAATTGCCCGCTTGCATCAGCGACAACGACCGTGTCAATATTGCTCTCCTTGATTTTCCGCGCTATTTCGTAAGCGCGGTCGGCATAATGCCGCCGTTGCACCGGATTGGGAATTTTCCAATAAACCTGCCTTGGCGCCATTAGGCAAAACCCAACTTCATCTTCCCATCTTCTTCTTCAAGACCGCGTGCACTTCGTGGACCGCGGCCTTGCCCTTCGTTGCCTTCATGAGCTGTCCTGCCAAGAAGTGCAGGGACTTTTCGTTGCCCGCAAGGAAATCGTTGACCGCCTTGGGGTTTTCCTTTATCACTGCCTCGGCAGCGGCTTCCAACTCTCCGCCTTTTTGCACGCCAAGCAGCCCTGCAGTTTTCGCGTGCTCGCGGGGCGAAACGCCCTTGTCGAGGAAAACAATCAGCAGTTCTTCGGCAACGTGCTCGGTGACCTCTTTTTTGGCCATCATTTCCGCAAGCTCGGAAAGCGTTTGGCTGGACAGCTTCGAGTTCTTGAACGAAAGCCCGCGATAGTTAAGTTGTTTTCTTACAACCCCGCGGCAGAACGGGGCAAGTGTTTTTGCATCGCAAGTTTTTGCGGCTTCCTCGAAGCTGTCGGCAAATTCTTTTTCAAGGCAAATCGCAAACGCTTCCTCCCCGCGCATTCCGTATTGTTTTTCGAACCTCGCGCGTTTTTGGGAGGGAAGCTCCGGCAAGGATTTTTGGATTTTTGCGACGAAGTCGCCGGTTACATTAAGGGGCGGGACGTCGGGGTCTGGGATGTAGCGGTAGTCTGCGACGGTTTCCTTTTTGCGCATGCCCAAGGTTATGCCGCGGTCTTCGTCGAAGTGCCGCGTCTCCTGCACAACCAGCATGCCGTTTTTGAGCAGGTTCTTCTGGCGCGCGATTTCGTAGGTGAGCGCGGTGAACACGCCTTTGAACGAGTTGATGTTCTTTACTTCCACGCGGTTGCTTCCGCGGATTGAAACGTTCGCGTCAACGCGCGTGCTTCCCGCCTCGTCCCGCGTCGCGCCCAAGTATTCGAGGATTGATTGCAATTGGTCCAGCCACTCGCGCGCCTGCTGCGGCGACTCCATGTCCGGGTCGGTGACTATTTCAAGCAACGCGGTGCCGCTTCGGTTGTAGTCCGTTCTTCCCGTTTTCAAGTCGTACCTTCCCGGGTCCTCTTCCACGTGCGCCTCGCGTATGCGGATTTTTTCCAAAACCCCGCCAACTCCCAAGGGCTTTGAAGTGCGCTGGTAGCCCGAAGGAAGGTCCGGATACCAATAGTGCTTCCTCTGCATCACAACGCCCTGTTCGACGTTGCAGCCGAGGGCGAGGGAGATTTTCACCGCGTTTTCAATCGCGGCTTCGTTCAGCGCCATGGGTTTGCTGCCCGGCTGGCCCGTGCACACCTCGCAAACGTTGGTGTTGGGCTTGGCGTTGCCGTAAACCGCGCTGCACGCGCAGAAAAGCTTGCTCTCGCTCTTGAGGGAAACGTGGATTTCCAAGCCAATCATCGGTATGAGTTCTTCGGGCATTTGTTGTTCTCACTTGGCTGGCTTTTGTTTTTGGCTGAAAAACGCGCTTGCCTTATGCCTCAATGCGGCGCGGGCCATTGCGGTTATGAACGTTTTTGTTTTTTGCCGCTCGCCCGGAACGTCGTTGAAATACTCGAAAAAGCTCACCGTGCGCAAGGAAGGCGCGGATGCCTTTGCGGCCTGCACGGCGTGCTTCAAAAGCGCGTCTGACTGCGTGTATTCGGTGGAAAGCCCGTATTTTTCGTGGAACGCGTCCATGTCCACGCAAAGCGTGTCAATGTTGCCGTGCTTTCCGCCCTCTTCCGCGGGGCGGGTTTTTCCCGCACGCTTTGTTTCCCACACGGTCAGCATGTCGTTGAACGTTCGCCCGAACACCTGCCGGGAGTCCGGCGTTCCGAAGTTGATTATATTGGCTTTTTTCAGGGGGCGCTCGCCGGCAAGGGGCTTGCGCCCAAGCGCGTGCCAAACGTAGTCGAAGTTCTGGATGTTCTCGCGGCTTATGTCCGTGGGGAATTTCCGCCGTATGTGGTGCGGAAGCCCCGCGTCCCCGTGGTGGTCGAACCGCGCGATTATCCTGCCTTCGGGCACGTCAACATACGTGGGATAGGCATAGGCGTGGCTTCCGCCAAGGGTTATCACCAAATCGTTTTTCCGCTTTAGCTTGCGGAAAGCCCCAAGCATCCTCTCCGCGTCCTCTTTTACGAGGACGTCGGCATCCGGGCCTTTCAGTGCAACGACCTTCACCTGCGGCCGGAAATCGGCGGTCTCGATTTTTACGCGCATTCCCCTTTTTCCAAGCCGCGCCGCTTCGCTTTTGACCGCGGCCAGCACTTCGGGCGTTATGTCGCTCTCGTTTGCCGGAAAACCAACCAACGCGACTTTGAGCGTTTTATTTCCAGCCGCTGGCGTCCGCTTTCCAATCCGGCCTGCAGTGGATGTTGGGCCCATGTTGTTCACTTCGCTTTCTCAATTTCCCCGAGGAACGCAAGCACCCTCGCGTCGTCAAAGCGTTTTCCAATAACCTGAAGCCCGACGGGCAGTTTTCCCGCGAACCCCGCGTTCACGCTTGCGGCGGGCAACCCGCAAATGTTTGCAGGCACCGTCAAAACGTCGGCCAAATACATTTCCATCGCGCTTCCCGCCCTTTCCCCGATTTTCCACGGAAGCACAGGCATCGTGGGCCCCACAAGGAAATCCACTTGCGACAGCGCGTGTTCGAAGGATTTTTTGAACGCGCCCCTTGCTTTCAAGGCGTGCGTGTACCACGCGTCGCGGTGCTCCTGCATGGTGACAAGCGTGCCAAGCAAAATGCGGCGCTTGCATTCGGTTCCAATGTTCGCCGAACGCGCCTTCGAAACCGCGGTAACCAAATCCTCGGAAACGCCCGCCGCCGCGCCATACCTCAGGCCGTCGTATTTTTGCATCGCGGAGGCGAATTCGCTGTAGGTAAGCGTGTAGTAAATTGGAATCGAATATTTCGCAAGGGGAAGTGAAATTTCGCGCACTTCAAAGCCCCTTTTTTCAATCGCGGAAATTTTCTGCCGCACCACGCGTGCGACTTCATCGTTGCATCCCTCGAAAAACTCCTTCGGCACGCCGATAGTTGCCTTAGGAAGCCCGGCTTCCACGGCCTTTGCAAATCCCCCGCTTTTCGCGCCAAGCGTTGAAGGGTCCTTTCCATCCTCCCCCGCAATCGCATCCATTACTTTGGCAGCGCCAAGCGCCGTTTTCGCAATTGGCCCGATTTGGTCGAAAGTCATCGCCAAATCCGCCAACCCGTGGCGCGAAACCAGCCCATAGGTCGGTTTGAAGCCCAAAACGCCGCAGAATGAGGAGGGGCACCTAATCGAGCCGCCGGTGTCAGAGCCAAGCGCGGCATCCGCAAAATCCGCTGCAACGCTTGCCGCGCTGCCCCCGCTTGAACCTCCTGCGACCCTTTCAGGGTCGATAGGGTTCCTCGTTCTTGCAAGCGCGCTCTTTGTGCAGTCGCTTCCGCACGCGAACTCGTCCAAGTTTGCCGAGCCCACGATTATCGCGCCCGCGCTTTCCAGCCTTTCAATTACCGTCGCGTTGTAGGGCGCAACGTATTTTTCAAGCATTTTCGACGCGCAAGTAAGGCGTTTTCCGCGGATGGCGATGTTGTTCTTCACCGCGACGGCAGTGCCCGCAAGCGGCCCGAGCTTTTCGCCGCCCCCGGCTTTGGCATCAAGCGCCTTCGCCTTTTTCCGCGCTTCCTCGGCATAGACCTCGACGAACGCGCCGACATCAACCTCGCGCTTTTCGATGGTTTCGAGCCTTTTTTCAACGCTTTCAAGGAATTGCAATTTCGCTTCAACTCAAACAATCTGTTCCATTTCGGGCGCCCGTTGCGCCCGCATAAAAATCAAAGGGACTTGGGGGCGAGGAGGAATCCGTCTTCCTGGTTGTTGAACTGTTTTCTTATCTCGGCGGCGGCAGTGCACTCCTTTGCCTTGTCTTTGCGCAGCGGGTTCTTTGCAGTGGACAAGTAGTGGGTTTCAAATCCGCTTTCCTTGATTTCGCGGACTTTTGCCAGGTGTTCGAGGATTTCGGCGGCGTCCTTTTCGAGTGCTTCAAGCTCGCGCTCGGAAAAGTGCAGCCTCGCCACTTCGGCCGCTTTGGCAAGCTCGGTTTTGGTGATTTTGTCCATTTTATGAAAACGCCCGCTTCGCGGGTTGCGCTGCCCGCGGGAACAAGAAAAAGGGGGTTTGAAGGGTTAAATACGTGTTGGAAAAAAAAGGAAAAGGTGGGCTTTGAGGGGGCGCCCGCCAGGGGCTGGCCCTAGTCTATTTTCACTTCTTTTTGCGCGTGGTGGCTCGCGGGCGCGATTTTTGGCGCGCGGATTTCAAGCACGCCGTTCTTGTACGTCGCCTTTGCCTTGTTCGCGGCAACGCGCGAGGGGAAGGGCAGGTAGCGGGCGTATCCCTGGAAGCGCGACGAGTATGCGTACTCGTATTTCCCCCTTTCCCTTGCCTCGTGCTCGTGCCGTTCCTTTTGTTTGATGCTAAGGGTCATCCCGTTTTCCGTGATTTTAACGGAGAGCTCCTCTTTTTTGACCCCCGGCACTTCCGCCGTTGCAACGACTTCCTTTGGGGTTTCGAATAGGTCGATGTGCGGTTCGTTGAATTCCTCGCGCATGAGCTTTTTGAGCGCGTGCTCGTCTATGGGCAAAAGCGACCCCAGCCGAAACGGCGGGCGGAACGGGTCGATTGGAAGGTTGGGCCTCCTCATTTTTCAGCACCTCTTTTTGTCCCGATGGAAACAAGTTTTGCAAAATCCGAATCATGCCGGAAGCCTCCCCGCCCGCAGGCGGTGCGCGGCTTCAGCTTGGGCACGGCAGGCAGGCGGTGTTGCAGCCGTTGCTTTTGTCGGCGCACAGGTTGCCCCCTAGGTCCTGTGCGCGGCCGTTTATGCACTGGAAGTCGTACGCTGCTGCGGTGCACACCGTGTTGTTCGCAAACGAGTTGTTCCCGTTTTGGTTGATTATTCCCGCGCGGTGGCTTTGCAGCTTCGGGCTCGTCGTGAGGTTGTTGTTGCGTGCGGTGTTGTTGTCGGAGTTGTAGAACCAGAAGCCGGCGAAGATGTTGTCGCGCGCGGTGTTGTTGAGGAACGCGTTGCCGTCGGAACTGTTGACGAACGCGCCCTGCTCGTTCTTGGAAAAGTCGTTGCCAGAAACAGTGTTGTAATTGGAGCGCGAAAGGCGGATGCCGTTGCCGTTCAAAAAGCCGGAGGCGTTGTTGCCGGACACCTCGTTTTGCGAGGAGTCCACGAGGGTTACCGCAAAGGAGAATCCCGAAAGCGTGTTGCCCCAGATTTTCGAGTGCTGCGTGTTGCGCAGCACAACGTTTTGGTCGAACCCTGCCACGTTGCAGTTTTTAACGATGGATCCGTTGGCACCTTCGAGCAATATTCCGGTGTTGTTTTTCCCAAGCGAATCCACGGAGTTGCCCCGGCAATCGAGCTCGGCGTTTTCCGTGCTGATTGTGATGCACGCCGAGTTGCCGCGCTCGAGGGCTATCCCGTTTTCCAGATAATACGCCCCGGCTTGGGTTATTTTCCCGCAGGCGGAAACAGCCTCGACTTTAAGCGTGGGAACCGGCGTTGCCGTGGGGGCTTGGGTTGCAACGGGCGTTGCCGTGATTTTGGCGGTCGGTTCCGGCGAAGGCGTCGCAGTTGGAACCGGCTGTTGCGCGTTAAGGCAGCCCATCAAAAGCGCCGCGGCCAAAAGCAGCAGGCAGGCTTTGTTTTGCAAGTCCATTTCGAGGCAATTAGCGCGGCTTTTTTAAAAAAGGCTACACTTCCGCCCAGCGCAAACTGCGCCAGTCTTGGGGGTGATTTTTCAGGGGGGCATTCAGCGGAAGCGGGGTCCGCTTTCGTTTTTAAATGCCTTGGGGTTCACAATAACTGTTGCTGTTTGCGCGAAAATGCCGCTTCTTTTGGCGGCTTCTGCGGGTTAGGGAGTTGGTTTGGAAGATGAAGGAAAAGGATCAAATCGTGCCAGTGATGGAAATCGGCGAGGCAAGCCAAAGCCCGGCCGAAGGCGTTTCCGAAGAGGATGGAACGCGGGTTTTGCAGGTTCCCGGCAAGGACGCCGCCAAGGAGAAGAAGGCGCGCGGCGAGAAAAAGAAAATCACCTGCGTTGCCGACATTCCCGGAGTCGGCGAGGCCACGGCCGCAAAACTGCTTGACGCGGGCTACGATTCCCTCGAGGTCATCGCAACCAGCCTTCCCGGAGAGCTTGCGGAGGTCGCGGGCCTGGGGGACGCCACCGCGATAAAGATAATCAACACCGCGCGCGACGCCCTGCAGATGGGCTTTGAGACCGCGGACCGCGTGCTTGAAAAGCGCAAGATGATCGGAAAGGTCACAACCGGCTCAAAAGACCTTGACGCGCTTTTGGGCGGCGGGGTCGAGACCCAGGCAATCACCGAGTGCTTCGGAAAATTCGGAAGCGGAAAGTCCCAGTTGGGTTTCCAATTGTGCGTGAGCGTCCAGTTGCCGAAGGAAGCGGGCGGCCTCGACGGCGAGGCATTGGTGGTTGACACGGAGAACACTTTCAGGCCCGAGCGCGTAGCGCAGATGGCCAAGGCCAAGGGATTGGACCCGGACGCGGTGCTCAAAAAAATCCACGTGGCCCGCGCGTACAACTCCGACCACCAGACGCTTTTGATAAGCAAGTCCGACGAGATGATCAAGAAGCACAACGTCAAGCTCATCGTCGTGGACTCCCTGATGAGCGAGTTCAGGAGCGACTACACCGGCCGCGGGGAACTGGCGGAACGCCAGCAGAAGCTGAACAAGCACTTGCACGCGCTGCAGCGCTTGGCGGACATGAACAACCTCGCGGTATACCTCACAAACCAGGTGATGGACCGGCCGGACATCTTGTTCGGAGACCCCACCGCGCCAATCGGCGGCAACATAGTCGCGCACCAGGCGACCTACCGCGTCTACCTGCGCCGCAGCAAGGAGGACCGCAGGATTGCAAAACTCGTGGACTCGCCCAACCTGCCCGACGGCGAAACCATCTTCCGCGTAACGGAAGACGGCATTGCGGACGCCGAATAGGCCGGCATAAGGAAGCCGGTTTTTGCCGCAACAAACAGGCGGCAGCCCCTTTCTTTTTCTTTTTTTTCAAAAAGTTTTAATAGCGAAAGCGCGGTTTGCAATATCCGCAGGGATTTTGCGCGCATGCCCAATGCGCTTTTTTGGGATTGGTTTTGAATGAACCGGCTTGCGAGAATCGCGGTTTTCGGCTGTTTGATGTGGCTTTTCCCATTCGTGTTGTCGTTTTTCTTCTACTCGCCGGAGAAAGGGCTCCTGGTGCAAAAGGAGTTTTTCAAAACAATAATGGTGATGGCAGGCTCCGTATCCGCGGGAATCCCGATGGTGCGCTATTTCAAAAAAGTCGCGGCCGCGCCGGTTTTCCTTTTTTTCCCGTTCTTCTTCGCAGCGTAAAGGTGGTAGTCCGCGGCCTGCAAAAGGTCGTCGGTGGTTATTTTCTCCACGTTCGGCGCGCTTGAGTCGAACGCGACCCAGCCAAGGCTTATTCCCACCTTCCTTCCGTTCAAAAGCACGCGGCCCTCCGTGCTTTCCGAGAACTCTGAAAACATGCGCGTTATTTTTTCCGAAAACTCCCGCGCCCCGGCCTCGTCGGCGTTGGGAAGGATGAACGCGAACTCGTCCCCGCCCCAGCGCGCCGCGAAATCGCCCTCGCGCAAGTTAGTGCGCAAAATCCCGCCAAGCGCGGAAAGCGCGGCGTCGCCGGTCGCATGCCCCAGTTCGTCGTTTATCTTCTTGAAGCCGTCCATGTCGCCGATTACGAGGCCGAACCTGCCCCCGTAGCGCTTGGCATTGGCGAGCATTTTCTCCAAAAGCGAGCTGAAAAAACGCTTGTTGTACAATCCCGTCAGGAAGTCCGTGTGGCTGTAAACGTCCAGTTCCGCGTTCTTGCGCTCCAATTCCTCGTGCAGCTTCGCGTTCGCGGCCGCGTTAGCCGCGTTTTCCGCAAGAATGGACAAGACCTCCAAAGACTCGGAAGGAAGAGGGCCGCCCGCGCGGTGGTACGTGTTGAGCGTGCCGATGAGCCTGTCGCCGCGCTCGCGCAAGAGCACGGGCGCCACGCTTATGAAGCGGAACCCCGACGTGCCCGCGTAGTCCGCGACCTGCATCGCGTCCACGGAAATCGCGCGCTTTTCGAGCGCGGCCTTGCCGCTGAGGCTTTTTCCAAGCGGAATCCTGCTCAGGTTTTTCCCCTTGAGCGCGCCCGCGGAGGCAACGACCTCCAAAGTCAATCCCTGCGCGTCCAAAAGCCGCAACGCAGAGCCGTCGACGCCAAGCAGCTTCACGGCCGACTCGACTATTTCCCTGTATACCACCTGGGAATCAAGGGACGAGTTGATTTTCCGCGTAAGCTCCAAGAGCGCGTGCAAGCTCTCCTCGTGCGAAACCCCCTTTTTGGAACCCTTTTGCACAGCCATTTCAACCACAGCTACGGGCCAACGCCCCGGCACCGCAAAGGCGGGAACGGCAATTTGCCACGAACAAAAATTGCACGAACCCGAAAGGGGCTTATGCGGTCGGCCTCAAAACTCCGGCGTCTTCAAATCGTGATGCTCGCGCGCATCGCGCAGCCAATACCGAAACCTGCTTTTCAGCGCGGCCACGGCGTTATGCACCTGCTCGTGCCCCCGGTAATTCCGCATTTCAAGCAGCAAGTCCTTTATGCGGGCAAGCTCTTCGCGCGAAGCCCTCGATTCCGGCGTTTCCCGCCTCACGGGCCGCTCAAGCCTCCGGTCAACGCTGGCAATGTGCTTTTCCAGCTCTTCCGCGTCCAAGCCCAAGGCCGGGTCGTTCCGCGCCTTGTGCACCGTGCGCGCGAACGCGTCCAAAACCTGCGCCGCCCCCACGCTTATCGCGGCAGTGCCGTGCTTTTCAAGCAGCTCCCTCTGCGTTTGCTTGGCCTCACGAAACTTGCCAAGATTCCTGACTTCACCCACAAGCATCAACTCCGCAAGTGTTAGTCCGCTTTTACGCTTAACTAATTTTTGGTGAATCCGGCGGAGTGCAACGGGCGAGAAAGCGAGTGGATTAAATACAGAAAAAGGCACGTTATCACCATGGCACAAAGAATGTTCCTGCACGAGGTCGAGGTCCCCAAAAGCCCGCGGGGCGTCCCCCAATTCATCCGGAGCATCGGCATAAAATTCGCCGAAGCCTCCCAGCGCAGGGCGCGCCTTGGGAAAACGCTTTCAAGTTCGGGGCTTTTTTCGCCGGGGGAACTCAGGTCGGCCGGCGAACGCGAGAGCTGGAAAACGGCCGGCAAGCTGTTCGCACAAGCGCACGAAAAGCACCCCGAACACTTCCTCGGGGGGGTGGACAAGGCAATAGACTCGCTTGACGTTGCGAACGAGGAGGGCGGCGAACTTTTGCAATTCCACGAAGCGGTAAAGGGGATTTTGGGCGGCCTCGCGTTCTCAAAAAAGCGCGAATTGCTAGACTACGTCAAGCGGAAAGCGGAAGAATCCCATCTTGTCGCGCAAAACGCGCAAAGCGTGCTTGACGCTTACAGGCGCTCCAAGGCGCAGCATTGAAAAAAGGGACGCGAAAAATGCCAACTTCGACTTTAACAAAACGCCGTCCGCCGGCAATCGAAATCGGCAAGCCGCCGGGCGCGGCCCGCACCGTAAGCAGCCTTTTTGCAACCCTTCCAATCGCACGGCCCCAACGCCAAAGCACGCCTTTGGAAAAACCGAACATATTCGCCAATAGCACGGCGAACAAGCTTCGCATAGCCTCCCCGGGCACGGATGCGCACGAGGCAAGGGTGACCGCGTATTCCGCGGATTTCCTGCACGAATTCTACAAGGAAATAGGCCTTCCGTCGAAATACGGAGCCGATTCAAAACGGCACGTGGAATTCCTGCGGCGTTACGCAAACAAGCACGATATCGGCAAGTACCCGATTGCAAGCATAGTGAACAAGCCGGGAAAACTTTCGGCCAAAGAATTCCGCGTAGTGCAGCAGCATCCTTTGCTTGGGGCGATACTTTTGGACGGGGAGCCCGTGCAAACCAAAATTTTGGCGTTGCGCCACCACGAGCGGCCCGACGGGAAAGGATACCCGACTGGGACGCGGGTAATTGACGCTTTCTCGTCAATCGTTGCAATTGCCGATGCGGTAGATGCGATGATTACCCGTCCGTACAGCGAAATCAGGACTTACCCCGAACGCAAAAAAATAGCCTGGGTGACGCGCGAGTTGAGAAAACATGCGGGAACGCAGTTCGACCCGTTCCTCGCGGGCAAGTTCGCCGAAATGCTGGAAGACAAAAGGATAAGGCTAAAATCCGCCTAAGGACACACGGGTGTTCGGAATGCAATCGAAAAAACCGCTTGAAAAAAACCTCGCTATCATCACCGCCGTGGGCCGCGACCGTACCGGGCTTGTCGCGGGCATTTCCAAAACCCTCTCCGACAACAAAATCAACATCGAGGACTTGAGCCAGACCATAATGCAGGACATGTTCGCCATGATACTGCTCGTTGACACGTCCAAAAGCCCGCTTGCGTTCGAACAGTTGCGCGAAAAGCTTCGCGGCGAGGGCAGGAAAATCGGCCTCGACGTTTCAATCCAACACAAGAAAATCTTCGAGTACATGCACCGCATCTAGCGTTTTATTTTTCGGGCGGCGTTTGCGCCGCATTTTTTCAGTTCCCGCGCGTTGCGCTTTGTTTCAATGCGCGTTTCCCCGAAGGGGCGGTATGAAAAATGCTGTTTTCGCAGGATGAAATTCTTGAAACCATTGATATGGTGTCGGTGCACGGCTTGGATGTGCGTGCGGTCACCTTGGGCGTCAGCCTTTTGGATTGCAGCGACCCCGTTGCCGCGAGGATGAACGCTAAAGTCGGGCGCAAGCTGGTCAAGGTCGCGTCCAACTTGGTTTCCGAGGCCGAAAAGCTTGAGGCAAAATACGGCGTGCCCATTGTGAACAAGAGGATTGCGGTCACGCCGGCCTCGCTTGTGGTTGCGCCGGCGGTTGCGGGTGCAAAAACTGCGAGGGCAAAACAGGATGTTGCGGTGGGGTTCGCGCACGCGCTGGACGATGCCGCGGCCGAAATAGGAATTGATTTGGTTGGGGGTTTTTCGGCAACCGCGCATGCGGGGATTACCGCGGCGGACGCGGCAGTAATCGATGCGGTTCCCGAAGCCCTTTCACAAACAAAACGCGTTTGTTCTTCCATAATTGCGGCAAGCACGCAGAAGGGAATCAACACGGACGCCGTGCTCCGCGTTGCGGCGCGGATAAAGGAAGTTGCAAAGCGCACGCCAAAGGGCTTCGGCGCGGCCAAGCTTGTTG
>DAHXMR010000122.1 GCA_027371655.1 Microcaldota archaeon | reverse complement strand
TGCGCGAGCACTTGGAGGTCACAAACCACAAGGCGGCGATAGACTTCGTTTACGGCCTGCTTTCCAAAAAGCAAATCTCGGAAAACGACGTGCTGGGAATCCACGTGCTCATATTGGACAAGATTGATCCGCATAACGCGGGTTTTTACCGCAAGGAGCGCGTGCTCATTTCAGGCTCCCCGTATCTTCCGCCAACGCCTAAGGACGTTCCGCGGCTTATGTCCGAGTTCGCGGCGTCTTTCAAGCGCGAGCCTGCGGGGGGGCTCGATTCGGTGGAATTTGCCGCAGCCGCGCATTTCGGCCTTGTGCATATCCATCCCTTCATCGACGGCAACGGCAGGCTGGCGCGGCTTTTGATGAACCTGTTCCTGATGCGCCGGGGCTTTCCGCCCGCGGTTATTTTGAAGGCCGACCGGCCGCGCTATTATTCGGCCCTTGACGCAGCGCACCGCGGCAACCTCGCGCCGTTTGTGGAGCTTGTTGCGCGCAGCGTTGAGCGCTCGCTTGACCTGTATTTGGAAGTATTGGAAAAACCGTCGGAGGAAACCGATTTGATTCCGCTTTCCGAGGCTGCGAAAACTACGCCTTACAGCCAAGAGTATTTGGGCCTGCTTGCAAGAAAGGGCAGGCTTGAGGCGCTCAAGCGGGGGCGGAACTGGGTGACGACCCGCAAAGCGATAAATGCGTATCTGGAGTCAATAAAGGGAAGGCGTGGAACGCTTTGACGTAACGGCTAACAAGTGTTGAAAGATGGCTGATTCTTTGGGTTTCAAGTGCGGGCTGGAAATACACCAGCGCCTGGCCACCGGCAGGAAATTGTTCTGCAATTGTTCAAGCAGTCTTGCCCCCGCGGGAATGGCACCCTCCGGAATTTTGAGGCGCCGGTTGAGGGCGGTTGTCGGCGAACTGGGAGTTGCCGACCGCGCGGCAGTGTTCGAACAGGCCCGCGGGCGCGAGTTTGAGTACCAATTATTCGACGGTTTCGATTGCTTGGTCGAAGCCGATGAAATGCCGCCTTTTCCAATAGACCAAAACGCCCTCGATGCCGCGCTTTCAGTCGCCCTTCTTTTGAATTCCACGCCCGTTGATGAACTCCTCGTAATGCGCAAAACCGTAGTGGATGGAAGCTCCGTCGGCGGCTTTCAAAGAACCGCCCTTGTTGCAACGGGGGGATTTCTGGAAACCTCACGCGGCAAAGTTGGGATTCAAACCGTTTGCATCGAGGAGGACAGCGCGGGAATCGTGGAAAAGGCAAAAGGCGAAGGAGGAGTGGTCACTTACCGCCTTGACCGCTTGGGCATCCCGCTTGTCGAGATCGCAACCGACGCAAGCATCAAGGACGGCGCGCACGCCGCAGAGGTTGCCGAGAAGATTGGAATGCTTTTGCGCAGCACGGGTAAAGTCCAGCGCGGCTTGGGAACCATCCGCCAGGACTTGAATGTTTCAATCGCAAAAGGCAGCCGCGTGGAAATCAAGGGCGCGCAGGAACTTGGGGATTTGCAGGCGCTTGTTGACGGCGAAGTGCAACGCCAGCTTGGCCTTGTGAAAATACTGGGAGAATTGCACAAACGCAAGGCAACCGTGCCCCAGCAGGAACCCGTTGACGTTACTCGCATTTTTGCAAACACAAAATGCTCGCTCGTAGGCAAAGCCCTGGCCGCGCAAGGCGTGGTGTTCGGGATACGCCTTTCCGGGTTTGCCGGAATTCTTGGGCTTGAGTTGATGCCAAGCCACAGGTTTGGAACGGAATTGTCGGGTTATGCGAAGGCCGCCGCGGGCGTGGGCGGAATAATCCACTCCGACGAAGAGCTTGGCAAATACAATTTCTGCGAAGAAGAACTCGAACAAACCGAAAAGCTCTTGGGCATCAAAGAAGGCGACGCGTGGGTGCTTGTAGCCGCGCAGAAACAAAAAGCTCTCGCGGCGCTGCGCGCGGTTCTTTCGCGTGCGTCGATGGCGATGGAGAAAATTCCGGAGGAAACGCGCCGCGCGGAGGGCGTGAAGTCTGTTTACATGCGGCCTTTGCCTGGGGGCGCGAGGATGTACCCCGAAACCGACTTGTTGCCAATGGTTATTTCGAAGGGAAAATTGGATGATTTGGGCAACTCGCTTCCGTTGACTTTCGAGGAGCGCAAGGCGAAATACCTTGAATTGGGTTTGAACGCGGAGCTTGCCGAGCGCATGGTGCGCTCGCCGCTTTTCCCGTTGTTCGAGTCGCTTTTGCGTTCGAAGGCGGATGCGGTTGTCGTTGCCGCAACCTTGCTTGAAACCTTTACGAGCCTGCGCAGGCTTGGCATTGCGGTCGATTCCATTCCCGAAAGCGAATTGCTGGACCTCTTTTCGCTTTTTGCGCAGGGAAAAGTTGTGAAGTCGGCGTTGCCGGTTGCGTTGGAGGAAATGGCCCGGGGGATTGGCGCGCAGGAAGCGGTGCGGGTGAAGGGATTGGGGCGCATAACTGGCGCGGATTTGAAGAAGATTATTTCTGCTCTTGCGGCGAAGGGCGTTGGAAAAGAGCGGGTGTTCGGCGGGGTCATGCGCGTGCACCGCTTGAATGTCGATGCCGGGGAGCTGAAGGCGCTTTTGGAATCCGCCTGAAGCGTTTTTTAAGCTGGTTTTGTTTTCATTTGGATTAGTTGGTGTTTTGAAGTGCCTGACGAATTCGGGGGTTACGGGGAGGAGCCCAGCGAGCCCGAGGGCCCGTCGATGCAGGAGCGCGCGGAAGACGCGTTCGGCGCTGCAAGCGCGATTGTGCAGAAAATCGGGCCCAAGAAAATAATCGCGGGCATAGTGGCGCTTGCGCTTTTGTGGCTGATTTTGCAGATTCCCCGCCCGGTCACGCTCACTATCCAGGTCTATCCACTGGACGGGGACGGCATTTTGGAGAATTCGGATGCGACAGCGGTTTACCACGATTGGTTCGGGGAGAAGACAATCGACAGCCCCGCGCCGGGCGCCGGGGAATTCAAGTTCAAGGTGATTACGGGGGCGGACGTGCAGGTTTCAGCGTCC
>DAHXMR010000108.1 GCA_027371655.1 Microcaldota archaeon | reverse complement strand
GATGTGCGCTTTTTCGAAGGCCCAGTTGCAGCGCTACGAGCGCCAGCTCATAGTCCCCGAAATAGGTTTGGGGGGGCAGAAAAAACTTTCCAAGGCCAAGGTGCTCGTAATAGGCGCAGGGGGCTTGGGCGGGCCCGCGCTGTTCTACCTTGCCGCAGCCGGGGTCGGGACGATCGGGATACTTGATTCGGACCGCGTTGATTTGAGCAATTTGAACCGCCAGATTTTGCACGACTCGAAAAAAATCGGCCTTTTCAAGACCGATTCCGCCCGCAGGACGCTTTCGGCCCTCAACCCCGGCGTGCGGTTCGTGGTTTTGCGCACGCGTTTTGGCGCGGAAAACGCGCGGAAATTGGTGCGGAAGTTCGACGTTGTTGTCGACGCGTGCGATAATTTCGAAACGCGCTATGTCGCCAACGATGCGCCAGGACGTGGGACGCAGAGTGCCAGAAGACTTTCTTGCCCTCGGGTTGCGCGAAAGTGAGTATCTCGACTTTGGAATCTTTCTGCAACTTGTAAGACAGGTCGGCTTCTGCGCCGTCCACTTTTGCCGCCAGCGCGGCGAGGGCAAGCCTGGGGCCGATTGCCTGCGCGACTTCAAGCACTGTTGTTCCGGCTTCGAACTCCTTGTGGGATCCGTCGGGAAGAATTGCCTTGACTTTCATTTTAACCAACAGCATAATGCCTTGAAAATGCCAAAAATCAAAAATCGAAAAGCGCGAATGACTCGTAAAGCTAGGCGCTTTAAGAGTTTTAAACTTGTTGACAAGAACGGGGACGCCTTGGAAAAAAGGGAAAAAGAAAAAAGGGAACCCGGGGAAACGCCGTTGCCCGCCGCGCGGGCCAAACGTCCCCAAGGGCCTTATTCCTGGAAAAGTTCGGTTGAAATGTAGCGCTCCCCGGTGTCGGCGAGTATTACCACCACGGTCTTCCCCTTTCCCGCGCTTTTGGCGACTTTCAGCGCTGCGGCGCAGTTTGCGCCCGAGGAAATCCCGCACAGGATGGCCTCCTTCCTGCTCAACTCGCGGGCGGTCGCCATCGCGGCCGCGGAATCTATTGCAAGCACCTTGTCCACAAGCTTGGCATCATACACCTTGGGCACGAACCCCGCGCCTAGCCCCTGTATTTTGTGCGGCCCGGGCACGCCCCCCGAAAGCACGGGAGACTCCGCGGGCTCGACCGCGACGAGCTTGCAGGACGGCCACTTGCTTTTCAGGAATTTCCCGGCGCCAGAAATCGTGCCCCCGGTGCCAACTCCGGCAACCAGGTAGTCGCACTTCTTTTTCACCGATAAAAGGTCCTTGTAGATTTCGGGGCCGGTAGTCTTGAAGTGGACATCCGGGTTGGCCTGGTTTTCGAACTGCTGGGGCATGAACCAGCCGTTGTCCTGCGCAAGCCTGGCCGCCATCTTCACCGCGCCCGACATTCCCTCGGACGCGGGCGTGAGCACGAGCTCGGCGCCCAAGTGCACAAGCAGCTTGCGGCGCTCCACGCTCATGGACTCAGGCATAGTCAGCACCATGCGGTAGCCCTTGACCGCGGCCGCTATTGCAAGCGCGATGCCGGTGTTGCCGGACGTGGGCTCCACAAGCGTGCTGCCCGGCCTAAGCTTTCCCTCCTTTTCCGCGGCCTCGATCATCGCAACGCCTATGCGGTCCTTGACCGAATAGCCCGGGTTGAAGAATTCCAGCTTCGCGTACACTTCCGCGCCGTCCGGCCCGGGAAGCTTGTTCAGCCTGACAAGCGGCGTGTTGCCGATGAGCCCCAAAATGTTTTCCGCAATTGCCAAAAAAACCGCCCCCAAAAGCAAAAATTACACTTGAGCTTTAATCAGTCCCCACGCTTTAAACCCTTTCCCGAAACTCCCCGCATGCGCGCCGCCGTTTTTCCGCAAACCGGGCAATTCCGCCTTTTATGGATGCGCACTTCGGTGAAATGCGCGTTCAGCGCGTTGAACACCAGCATCCTTCCCGAAAGCGTTTTCCCCCTTCCGAGGATTATCTTTATCGCCTCTATCGCCTCAAGGCAGCCCATCACGCCGGCAACCGCGCCGAGGATTCCGATTTTGCCCCGCTTTTTGGGCAGGGAAATCCCGCCCTTGGGATAAACGCAGCGGAAACACGGCCCGCCTTTTTGCCGGAAAACTGAAACCCTGCCCTCGAGCCTGAAAACAGCGGCGGAAACAAAGGGCTTCCCCTCGGAAACGCACGCATCGTTGGCGACATAGCGCGTTTCGAAATTATCGCACGCGTCGACAACAACGTCGAACTTCCG
>DAHXMR010000090.1 GCA_027371655.1 Microcaldota archaeon | reverse complement strand
GACGCCAAGCGCGACTGGGGATACGCCGGAGACTACGTGCAGGCTATGTGGCTCATGCTCCAGCAAAAACAGGCAAGCGAATACGTCATTGCAACCGGGGAAACCCACAGCGTGCGCGAATTCCTGGAACTGGCCTTCGGCGCAGCCGGAATAAGCGACTGGGAAAAACACGTTGCAACAGACAAAAAATTCCTGCGCCCCGCCGAAGTCGACTTGTTGTGCGGCAACCCCGCCAAGGCGCAAAAAGAGCTCGGCTGGAAACCCAAAACCACTTTCAAGCAGCTTGTCAAAATGATGGTCGAAGCCGACTTAGAACGCCAGCGGGTTTGAGCTAAGTGGCTAAACGGGTTCTTGTCACCGGCGCGTCCGGCTTTCTTGGCAGCCATCTTTGCAGCCGCCTTGCCGCAAAAGGCGTGAAAGTTGTCGCGTTCGTGCAAAAAAAGCAATCCGCGCCAAAGGGAACGGTCGCGTTCGAAGGCGACCTTCTTGATGCGCAATCCCTTTCGGAAGCGGCAACGGGCTGCAACGTTGTTTTCCACCTTGCCGGCCAGTCCACGCCGCGTGTTGCCGAGGAAAACCCCAAAGCAGACTTTGACGCAAATGTTCTGGGCACGCTCAACGCGCTTTCGGCCGCCGAAAGCGCGGGAGCAAAGGCATTCGTTTTCACTTCAAGCTCTTTCGTCTACGGCAACGCGAACGGGAAAAAGCCCTTGGCTGAAACCTCCGAGTGCAAGCCCGCCAAGGTTTACGGGCTTGACAAGCTTGCCGCGGAAGAGCACTGCCGCCTGTTCGCGCGAAAGGGAAAAATGCGCGTTGCAATCGCGCGCTTGTTCAACGTTTACGGCCCCGGGCAAAAAGGCAGGGTGGTCTCCGACTTGATTGAAAAAGCGCGTGCCAAAGACGGCAAAAAAACATTCGAAGTGCTCGGCAACTGCGCGGACTGGCGCGACATGCTTTATGTTGACGATGCCGTTTCTGCGCTTGTGCTTTTGGCGCAAAAAGGCAAATCCGGCGAAGCCTACAATGTCGCAAGCGGGAAGGCGGTGGAAATAAAGGCGCTTGCCGAAATGATTGCAAGGGCCGCTAAAACCGGCAAGAAGCCCGCCTGCGCAAAATTTGACATGAAAACCGCGTTTGGAATGTCTGCAAGTGTTTCCAAAATCAAGCGTTTGGGCTGGCGCCCGAAAGTGGCGCTTGGCGCGGGATTGACAAAGTGCGTTGAAGGTTTGCGTTGAAAATGAAAATTTTGATGCTCAACCCGTTCTTCTACCCCTATCAGGGTGGGACGGAAAAGCACATTCTCGAAGTCGGCGAACGCCTCGTCAAGCGGGGCTTCGAGGTAACGGTGCTTACCACGCTTTTGCAGGACACGGTGCCGCGCGAGACGATTAACGGGATTGACGTGAGGCGCGTGAACGCGCTTATGGTGATGCAAAAGCTGCCACCATTCTCCCCCGTGCCACCGCCAATCGCCCTTGCGCCTTTGATGTCCAATGCCATAAAGGAAACCGCAAAGGACTTCGACTGGGTGCACATCAACAACCGCTTCTTCTATTCCCCAACCGACGCCAAGAATGTGAAAAAGCTGGGAAAAAAACTTGCAATCACGCTGCACAACGCGCGCACCAAGGGAATAAGCCCGGCAACCGACTTTTTCGGCCAGCTATATGATGAGACCAACGGCAGGCAGATAATGAAGCAGTGCGACGCCATTGCCGCGGTGAGCAAGAACACGCTTGACATCACCGTTCCCAAGGAGTACCAGTCCAAGGGCCGCGTGGTCTACAACGGCGTGAACTTGGACGCGTTCAACCCCTCTGTTTCGGGAGAGAAAATGAAAAAGGAGCTGGACTGCGACGGCAAAAAGCTCATCGTTACCGTCTGCAGGCTGACCGAGCAGAAGGGATTGCGCTATTTGCTTGCCGCAATGAAGGAAGTCGCCGCGATTCGCAAAGACGCGCACCTGGCAATCCTCGGTGTTGGCTCGCAGGAGGAGGAATTGCGCAAGATAACGAGCAAGCTGGGATTGGAAAGCAAGGTCACGTTCATCAACCGCAAGATTCCCGAAGGCGACTTGTCCGCGCTTTACGCCGCATGCGACGTCTTCGTGCTTCCCTCGCTTTGGGAGCCGTTCGGCATGGTCATTTGCGAGGCAATGGCAACCTGCAAGCCCGTGGTGGGCACGGCAATAGGCGGCATTCCCGAAATCATCACGCCCGACTGCGGCTTCCTTGTGAAACCCAAGGATTCCGAGGACTTGGCGGAAAAGCTACTGTGGCTCTTGGACGACGAAAAAAAGGCGCGGGAAATGGGCATTGCGGGCAGAAAGCGCGTGGAACAGAACTTCACGTGGGACCGCACGGCAGACGGCTACGAAAAAATGTACGGTGAAACCAGATGAAACAGCCTGCCGTTGTCGCGCTCATCCCCACCCTCAACGAGGAGAAGGGCGTCGGGAAAGTGATTTCCGCGTTCAAATCCCTCAAAATACCCAATTCAAGCATACTTGTCGTCGACGGCCATTCGAAGGACGCCACCGTGGCAATCGCGCGCAAAATGGGCGCCAAAGTAATTTTCCAAAAGGAAAAGGGAAAAGGCGCCGCGCTGCTTGAGGCGGTTGCAACCATTCCCGACGGCGCGACAGTCGTGCTCGTGGACGCGGACAACACCTACGACTTGAAGAATGTAAAGCAAATGCTTCGCCTTGTTGGCGAAAACACGATTGTGCAGGGCCGCCGCGTGGTCACGCCCGGCTCGATGACCTTGCTAAACTGGCTTGGCAACCTCTTCTTCAACGGCACAACCATCCTGCTCTTTTTGCACGTCCACCGCGACCTGCTCACGGGATTGCGCGTGTTCAAGGCCGGAACCTTCAAGCGCCTCGGGCTGAAAGCCAAAAACTTCGAGATAGAAACGGAGATGACGCTTAAGGCGATAAAACATGGCGTTAAAATAATCGAAGTCCCCGTGAGCTACTGGGAGCGCGAGGGATTCACGAAACTGCGGCCCTTGCACGACGGAATCCGGATTCTGCGCAGGATAATCTACGAACGATTAAACGGATAGCCCTCTTTCTTCCCGTTGCGCCAATCGCGCTTTTATGCCGTGCGCCTGAACAGGAACACCATGGGCTGGCCCTGCGGGTCCTTGAACACCTGTTCCAACGCAAACTCGTTTTGGTGCGAAAGCACGTAGCCGCCGGGACTGTCGGGGGCAGTGAGGTTTGCCTGCAATGCCTGCGCCGCCGCTTGGAGCTGGGGCGCGCCGTGCTGGAACGCGGAAAACCACACGTACCTGGGCTTGCGTTCGTCCAGCATTTTCACAAACTCGGCGCTTGTAGTGGGCAGAAGTTCGGATTTGCGGCCCGAATAATAGCTTGCCATGAAAAACGAGTCCGCAACCATCCAGTCGTCCGGCGCGGTGTTTGCCGCGACATACTGGCCCGCCGTTGCCACTTCCTGGTAAGAGGTTATTTTCGCGTTGATGAGCCCCTGCGCGTTTGCGGCGTTTCCCAGCGTGCCGAAATACAGCAGCATCACCGCCGCCAGGCCTGCGGCCACCGCGTAAATCGACAAATCGCTTGGCGCGCGCACTTTCGAAATCCATTCCAGCGCGGAATACGCCGCGAAGGCTGCGAGGCAGAACGCAAACGGGTAAATCAGCATCGCGTAGCGGTCTTCTTTGTGGGAAATCCCAAGGCTCAGCACGAGCATCGAAAGCAGGAAAAGCACGGAAAGCTGCGTTCCCCGCTTGTTCCCCAACGCGAGCGCGGTTCCGGCGAAAACAAGAAGGACTACGTAAACATTGGAAAACATCTGTGCAAGAATCGTCAGGTAATAATAGGCCGGCTCGGAGCCCGAAGTTGCTTCAAGGTACTTCTGCATCGCGGCAAGCGGAGTTCCCGCGTGGGCGGCGCTGAACAGGAACACGGGGGCGACAAGGGCGACTGCGGCAACAACAGCCACTGCCGCGCTTGCCAAAAATTCCTTAGAGCGCAGTGCCTGCAAAATCTCCTTGTAGTAATAAATCAGCACGAACAGGCCGATTGGCAGGAAGATTGCCAGAATCGTGTACTTCATCAAAAAGCCCATGGCCGCGAAAATCCCAAGCAGGGGAAGGAAGCGCCAGTTCTTCTCCTCGAAAGTGCGGTAAAACAGGTAAAACAGCATCGCGGAAAAGAAAACAAGCGGCGCCTCAGTAAGCACGCGCGCGGAATAAAACCAGAACAGCGTGCTGAAAGAAAGCAGCGAAGCTGCAATCGCGCCCACCCATTCATTAAACAGCCTTCTGCCTACCAAGAACACCGCTAAAACCCCGAGCGCGGAAAAGAACGGCACCACGCCGCGCAGCACGGCCTCGCTTTTACCGAACAGCTCGTAGAGCCCTGCGGTTGCAAGCGGCAAAAGCGGCGGCCTGTGGCTTCCGCTTGGAATAAGCCAGCCTTGGAAGTTGGGCCAGTATTCGTATTGGCCGTTGGCGTAAACGTTTTGCGCAAGCAGCGCGTACTCTGTCTCGTCCCACCAAAGCACGTTATGGGAATACGAAAAAGCGTTGTAGAACGTGAACGCAGCCAAAACAAGCGCGAACAAGCCCGCCAAAGACAGGCCGTAAACCATGTGTTTGCCCGCTTCCGCGGTCTGCGCAGGCGTGGGGGGCGTGTGTTCCATTTCGGATAAACAACGCCGCAAACGTTCAAAAACGTTATTATGCGGAGTGTGATGATAATAAGCTTTGAAAAATACAACGGTTCGAAAGCCATATGATTGTAATCGCCCTCGGCACCCGTGCCGAGCTCATCAAGATGGCGCCCGTGATGCGCGAGCTGGCAGTGCGCAAAACGGAATACTACTACGTGCACTCCGGCCAGCACGACGTGCGCGACCTGTGCGCCTCGCTGGGGGTGCGCAAGCCCGACCTCTCCCTTGAAATTCCCGGAACCACCCGCGGCCGTTTCGGAGGGACGCTTGAGGCGCTTTATTGGAGCGTGCGCACCATTCTCCGGCTGCGCAACGTTTTCACGGACAAAAAGCACGTCGGCAACGTGAAGCTCGTGCTCGTGCACGGGGACACCATGACCACCGCAACAGCCGCGCTTGCCGCCCGTTCAATCCTGTTCAACCGCCCCAAGGTCGGGCACGTCGAGGCCGGCTTGCGCTCCGGCGACCTCTCCGAGCCTTTTCCCGAGGAGATTTCCCGCCGCATCGCAGACGCCTGCTCCGACCTGTTTTTCGCGCCAACAAAAAAAGCCGCGGACAACCTCAAATCCGAAGGCATCGGGAAAAGCAAAATTTTTGTCACGGGCAACACCAACATTGACGTATTGAAGCAAAACCTTCCCCTTGCCAAAAAATCCAAGCTGGCGCTTCCCAAGCCGCCTTACATATTGGCGCAATTGCACCGGCAGGAGAACATCAAAAGCAAAGAGCGCCTCGAGGCCTTCATCGGCTTGCTTGAAAAAATCCCCGCACGCGTGCTGTTCATCTTCCTCGAGAACACGCGCGCCAAAGCCAAGAAATACGGGCTGGAAAAGCGCATCCTTTCCGCCCCAAACATCACGACAACGGACAACATGCCTTACCACGAATTTTTGCGCGCGTTCTCAAACGCTTCCCTCATAATCACCGACGGCGGGGGCCAGACCGAAGAGGCCTGCGCTTTGAAAATCCCTGCGATAATATTCAGGCAGGCAAGCGAGCGGCAGGAAGCCGAGGAAGCCGGATGCGCGATGCGCGTTGGAAGCGACGCCGCAAAAGCCCTTAGCCTTGCAAAAGAGGCGCTTTCGCACGGCGCGTTTTATAAGCGTGCGAAGCGCTCGAAAAACCCCTTCGGAGAGGGCAACGCGGCGAAAAAAATAGCAGATGCGATTCAAAAAGCGATGTAGCGGGTGCTCTGTTTTGGGAAAAAAAATCTCTTTCGCATTCACTGTATTCAACGAGGAAAAAAACGTAGCCCTCCTGCTCAAGTCGATTCTTTCGCAAAGCGTTTTGCCCGATGAGATAGTGGTTGCCGATGCGGGTTCGACCGACGGGACCGTTGCCGCGATAAAGCGCGTGGCAGGAGGCAAGGTAAAAATCAAGGTAATCGTTGAAAAGCGCGCGACAATCGGTCGCGGCCGCAACATTGCAATCCAAAACTGCTCGGGCGACCTGATTTTCTCCGCCGACGCAAGCACGGAATTCGAGCGCGACTGGGTAAAAAAACTGCTCATAGGATTTGAAAAAGGAGCCGACATAGTTGTCGGCAAATACCTGCCAGCAAAGCCTTCGGGCCTGATTGAACGCGTTGCCGCCTCGCGCTTCCCCAACTTCGATTCCTTTTCAGACGCGGATTGGAACTCGTTTTTGCCCTCGAACAGGCAAATCGCCTACAAGAAAAGCGTGTGGCAAAAAGTGGGCAAGTTCCCTGAAAAGTTTTCGCGCTCTGATGACACCATATTCCATCTTACCGCGAAAAAGCTCGGTTTGAAATATTATTTCGCCAAGGACGCGCGCGTTTTTTGGACCGCGCGCCAGTCGCTTTGGGAGTACGTTGAAAAGGCGTTCTTGGACTCGGAGTCGGACGCGATTGCGGGCATTCTTTTCCGCAGGCGCATAGAACAGGCGCAAATGGCCGCCTTCGCCGTGGTCGTTGCCTCCATTGCCGCAGGCATAGCGGTGGACGCAAGGCTTTCCGCAGTTGCCCTGCTTGTTTTCCTGCTTGTTTTCCTGCGCGAAAGCGTGCGCGGGCTAAAAAAAGCCGGCGCAATTGTGGCGATTGCTGGCGGGTTTGTGGGAATCGCGCTCTTTCTCGCCCACGCCCTTGGAAGCACAAGCGGAATTGCCAAGTCGGCGCTTGGAAGATAAAATTAGGATTTCCAGAAGAACGCTTTTGGCCACTCGTGGAGCACCGCGTCGGGCAGGCTTTGGCCTTGTTTGCGTTGGACGATGCGGTGCACGCGCAGCACCCCGTAGCCCACGAAGTTTGTCAGTTTTCTTATCCAGCCGCGGCCAAGGGGGTTTTCCAAAAACGTGGGAACAATGTTTTCCGTAAAGTAGCGCAATTGCGAATAAGCGCGGTCATGTGCGCGGTGCCACAAGTCGTTGAGGCGGTCTTCGGGGACCTTGCAAATCGACGTGTTCCCAACGCTCCTTAGCTGTTCGGCTGTTTCCTCAAGCCAGTACTTGCACTTGAGTTCTTCCGGCAAATTTTCGTACACCTCGCTTCCCGGGTAGGGCGAGAAAATGAAAAAGCGCGGAAAATCGGCATTCAGTTCCCGCGCGAATTCGATGGTCTGGTTGATTGTTTCCTCGGTGTCGATTTGGTGGCCGACGATAAAGTACGCCTCGCGGTTGATGCCCACCCGCCGCGCAAGCCTGATTGTCGCGCGCGCCTGGTCCAAGGTGATTCCCTTGTGCATCCACTTCATAACGTCCATGTTGCCGGTTTCTATTCCGAATGACGCGGTGTGGCAGCCCGCCTTTTTCATCGCGCGAAGCGTTTCCTCGTCAACCGTGTCCACGCGAACGAGGCACTTCCAGGGCATCACAAGCTTTTCCCGCTGCATTGCTTCGCAGAAGTCCAGCACCCATTTTTTGCTCGCCGAAAACAAGTCGTCGATGAAGTAAAGCTCCTTTCCGCCGTGCTTGTCGCGTATTTCGCGGATTTCGTCCAAGACGTACTGGATGGAATGCCGCCTGCTCATCACGCCGAATGACTTTACGCAGTTGTGCACCGCAAGGTTTTGTGCCGCGTAGGAGTGGTCGTATTTGACTTCGAGATTGTACACGGGCCCCTTGTATT
>DAHXMR010000019.1 GCA_027371655.1 Microcaldota archaeon | reverse complement strand
GATTTCGCCGGTGCTCTTGATGCGCACGCGGGCATAGTTTTCGTCGGGGTGCGCGACTACCGCAACATTGGCCGCCAGTGTCCAAGGCGTGGTGGTCCACACTACCAAAAATTCGTTTTCGCGGCCTTTGAGTTTGAATTTGACGAAAATGCTTGGGTCGGAAACGTCCTTGTACGAGTCGGAGACTTCGTATCCCGAGAGGGAGGTTTCACAGTGGGGGCACCAGTGGATGGGCCGCTCGCCTTCGACGAGGAAGCCTTTTTCGTGGAGCTGTTTTGCGGTCCACCACCCGCTTTCAACGTATGACGCCTTGTAGGTGAAGTAAGGTTCGAAGTACGCGCGCCAGGCGCCCAGTTGCTTGTAGTAAGCCATCCAGCCTTTTTCGGTATTGTTGACCTTTTCAAGGCACGTCTCATCGAACTTCTTGACGCCGATTTCCTCGATTTGCGACTTGCTCGTGATGCCGAGCTCTTTTTCCACCATCACTTCGGTGGGCAACCCGTGGCAGTCGAACCCCGGGATGAAAATGGAGTCAAATCCCTGCATGTACTTGAAGCGGCTCCACACGTCCTTGCACGCAGTGGTCTTCACGTGCCCAACGTGCGGCTGCGCGTTCGCATAAGGCGGACCGTCAAGAAGAAAGAACTTTTTCCTCCCGTGGCGCTGCTGCGCCAACCCTTGGGGGATTTTTTCGGTTTCCCAGAATTCCGAGACTGTTTTTTCAATCGCTTTCTGGTCGTATTTGGAACTGAATACTGTGTCAACTGCCATTTTGTTCGCAAACCTCGGCAAAACCCGCTTTTCAAAGCGGGATGTTTGGGCCTTTATCTGAGGGCCGAATTAGAAGCAAAATATGTTTTGCCAAAGCGGGTTTTAAACGCTTTTGGGGAGAGGATACTGCGCCCGCTCAACCGTTCACGGGGGGCACGTCCAATAGTTCCAATCATTGCAAGGCGGGCTATTTACGGCGTAAACTGGCGTGGCAGCCCAATTGTTGGCGGTGTCATTCGCGTAAATCATCCATTGATACGGTGGAAAAGTGCCGATTTCGCCGAGTTGGAAATAAGTATAATTACTCCAGTTCAAGTTGGTATTATAATTAAAGTCACTACTTGAGCCAAACGGCACCCAAGTGCGATTGTACATTCCTCCCGGAGGCGCACCGCCCCCGCCAACTGAAAGAATGGATCCCGACAAACCAACGTTATCGCTCCACCGTGCAGATTCAATCAACCCGCAAAGACTGCGATTGGGAGTGCAATTCGTGCTTACATCCGAGTACTCCGGAGGCGTCGTATCGGGGCCTGGCGTTGGAGTCGGAGCCGCCGTGGGCGTTGGAGTCGGGCTTGATGAAGGCGAGGGAGCCGGCGTTGGGGTGTCAGTTGGAGCGATGCTGGGCGTTGGGGTGGGCGGATCCGTGGGAGTTGGCGATGGAGTGGAATTAAGCTGGCCAAGCTGGGTGATATTCAAGGCAGTATTGTTGATCTGGGAAGTGACCGCGGTGCTGATGCTCTGTGAAAGCACCGTGGCCATCATGCTTATGACGACTATTCCGCCCAGAAGCATCAGGTATTCAAACGCGCCTTGACCGCGGGATTGTAGGGTCATTGGAAGAAGACCAGCGGGATGGTAAAACGTCCTTATATAAAAGAGGAAGCCGGTATCGCTTTAAATAGGTTTTCCC
>DAHXMR010000179.1 GCA_027371655.1 Microcaldota archaeon | reverse complement strand
GAAAAAATGGGAAGGCGTTTTTGCTGCAAATGCGGTTAGGCGTGGGGCGGCATTAAAACCTGCCGCCTCGGAACAAAAAACAAGCTTTTTTGAGTTGAATACCATCTGGGGCACTCCAAAGCCCGGTTGCGTTGGAGTTTTCTTGTTTAAGACGCCCAACGGAATCCAGGTACTTTGAATGGGGGGGGGCTCTAAGATTTACGGGCAGTAGCCTAAACGCCTTGGGGCGCGGAATTCTGTTTGGTTCATCGAAAATGTGTGTTTTTGTGAGTCATATCTGAAGCCCCACCTTAGGCTTCTTCGAACAACAACGTAAGCGAAATTTGGGTTAGGTCTACGGACGGCGCGTTAAGCATTACTTCGCGCGAGTGTATTTTGGAAAGCATTCCTTCGAGCAATCCGCGCAATACCGCGAAATTTACCTCTTTGTAAAATTTCGTCCAAGGCACCGTCGTCAGAATCAACGATACCTTGCCTTTCTTCAATAGTATTTGGGGATTGCCCCAGCCGGTTGCGGTAAGGATTCTTGCAAGTTCGTTAGTTGTGTTTGTCGAAAGCAGCCTTGCGCCGGTTTCGCGCGATGCCGCTTCCAGAATTTGCATTGCGCCATCGTACTTGGCGAGCTCTTTTTCTATTAGGTACCAAGCACTAACTTCCAGCAGGAAGTATCTTTCCTCTCCGTGGCGGATGATTCCGTCTGCGTAGGAAAAATATTTGGAATCCAGAAGCTGTTTGAACGAAGTCGCGTCCTTGGGATAGTCCTTCACTTGGTTTCTCGCGGCATATTCTTCTTCGAGATCCAATCCATCTAAGTCGGTTTCTGTCAAGTAGTTGTATTTCAATTCGCTCAGTTTTGCCTCTTGCATGCAGATAAGGTGGTGGTTGCCGTTAATCCCGGTATCCACTACTTCGATGGTTTTGTCGTTTAACAGCCTTGAAATGAGCCCTGCGGTGCCTCCATTTGGAAGGAAATATCCGCGGTCCAATTTGCTGATTATCACGAAATTGTTCAAGTCGTACTCTACTTTCGAGTTGGCCACGTCGAACTTCCCGCTTATTTTGGAAGCATACGTCCCCTCCACGAATTTGCTGACTATTCCGATATATTCGGCGATTTCGGAGTTCGAAGCATCGCCCTTCTTCATGAAGTTACCTATGAGTGCGAAACGATAGCCGAATTTTTTGCCCGTTGAATAGAGGATTTGTTTTCCTTTGTTTCCAAATTTTGCTATTAGCATGGTCTCCAAGTTGACAAAAAATGTTTCAGGGATTATTACCTGCCGTGCGAACATCGGCGTTTTTCCAGAGACGTTGAAGTTCACGAATCCCGGCTTGTCCAAAACCAGCGCTCCGGGTATTACGAATTTCTTTACGTATAGGCTGACGAAGGTGTCCTTTATCCCCATGTTTATTCCACCGTGATGCCTGTGTCGGTTATTTCGCAGGAGCGGATTCCTCCTTGCATTTTGGTGTAGCGCATTTTTTTGATTTCGATGGTGCGGTTGAGGGTGTCTGCGATTGAGAGTGCGCTTAGCAGTATTACTCCGTCGCAGAGGAATTCGCTTATTCCGTCTTTGCTTAGGTTGTTGGAGTTGGCGTCAACGTCGGAGATTAGCAGGGAGGTTGTGTTTTCGAGGGATTTGAGGAAGCGTATGGGGTGGTGGATTAGTAGGCGCATGCGGGTTTCTGGGGAGAAGAGGTTGAGTTGCATTTCGACTTCGAAGGAGCGGACTTGCTGCATTACCTTGATGTTGCGTATGAGCGTTGGGTAGTTTTGCAGCGCGGTCAGGGAGTCTATGACGATGCGGGTTATTTTTTTCTCCTTGACGGTCTGCTCGATTTGCCCCAGCACGTCTATGTCTGAGAGCAGGCCTATTTCGAGTATGTTTAGCCGCCCTTCCGAGACGTGTTTTTCGATGTCCCATCCGAACGGTTTGGATTGGGCGATTATGTCTTTTTGTATTTGTTCCAGGGAAACATAGAGCGTGTTTTCGCCGTGCTTGCAGCCGTTGGCGAGTATTTGCGTGCAAAGAAGGCTTTTTCCGGTGCCCGGGGCGCCGGTAATGAGCACTACTGAGTTCTTGGGCAGCCCGCCTTCGATTAGCGCATCTAAGCCTGGAATGCCTGTGCCTACCCGTTCGACTGATGTCATGGTGCTTATCCGGTGTGCGACTTTGGGCGCTACCACTTACGGTTTTCCCGATTTTAAACCTGTTTTTCCCGCCCTTCCCCCTTCTTTTTAAGCCGTCTTTTCCTTTTGTTTTGCAGCCACTTTCATGAGTTAATTGGGGTAGGAGTCCGTTTTGGGCTGGTTTGCGGGCAGGTTCAGCGCACAGCTTTGGCGGTTGCAAAAATAGTATTTTTGGATTTTTAGGTGTTTTTGGCGGATGTCTCCGAAAGTTGACGTGAAGCGTTTTGCGCGCGTTGGCGGGGGCTGTGTTGAGGGCGCTAGCCGCGGCGCGGGTGCGGGCGTGGGGGCGCAGGGCGCTGGTCGCAATAGCTCGTTTGACGTTGTTATAGTGGGCGGGGGGGCTGCGGGTTGTTTTTTGTCCAGCGCGTTGGGGGAGGGTTTTCGGGTTTTGTTGGTGGAAAAGGGGGGTTTTCCGCGCAGCAAGCCTTGCGGGGGCGTGTTGGTGGAGGAGTCCTCGAGCCTTGTGGGCAAGTTTGGCGTGCCAAGGGCGGTGTTTTCGGAGCCTTTTGATTTGGGTTTGCGGCATTTGGATTTGGATAACGGGGTTGACGTTTTGCAGTCCAAGCGGGGTTTGGTGAACATTTCGCGCGTTGAGTTTGATTCGTGGCTGCATTCGGTTGCGCAGCAGTCCGCAAGCGTTGCCTCGGGCACGCGTTTTGTGCGTTTCGAGCGCTGCGCGGGCGGTTTCCGCGTTTTTTTGGAGCACGGGCAAAAAAAGTTCGAGGTTTTTTCGCGTTTTTTGGTCGGTGCGGACGGCGCGTCTTCCGCGGTGCGGCCGCTTGTGTGCGAGTCCGTTGTGCCGCGGTATGTTGCGGTGCAGGAAACCGGGGTTTTGCCTGCCGGCGGGCAGATGGGTGACGCGGTTTTCGTGTACGACGATTCCATCACGGATTATTATTCATGGGTGATTCCCAAGGGGAATGAGGTGCTTGTGGGCACCGCGTTGAGGTTCGGCGAGCAGCACAAATTCCAGCTTTTTGTTTCAAAGCTGCGCGCGCTTGGCTTTTCGTGGAAGCGCAGGAAGATGGAGGCCGCGCTTTTGTCCCGGCCGATGAGCGTGGAAGACTTGGCTTTTGGGGAAAGCGGGGTTTTCCTCATCGGCGAGGCCGCGGGGTTGGTGAGCCCGAGCACCGGCGAGGGAATCAGTTTTGCGCTCAGAAGCGCGCTTGCCTGCGCGAAGGCCATCCGCAAGGCGGGAAAAAATCCAGTTGACGATTACGAAAAGTTGTGCGCGCCCTTGGTCAGGGAGCTTGCCGCCAAGATGGAGAAGGCGAAATTCCTTTCGGGGGCGCAGTCCCGCAAGCTTGTTTTCGGCCGCTTGAAGTCCGCGGGAATGCGCAAGGTTGCTGTGCCGGTTTCGCAACTTGTGTGAGCGGCTTCCCAAGCCAAGGGGGACGTTATTCTTTTGAGACGCAGACGTTGTCCACCGTGATTGTGCCGCTTCCCGAGCTTATTTCGAGGTAGGCGTTGTTTGCGGGGGCGGAGAACTCGGTTTTGTATGCCGCGTATTGGCTGGTTATTCCGGTTCTAAGCAGGTTGGCGCCTGCACTGAGGCCGTCAAGGAACGTGTTTGCGGTTATGCCCAGGTTCGGGCTTGCGTCCGGGGATTTGGCGTATGCCACAAGCACGTAGTTTGTGTTTGGCGTTATGTTGAAGCGGATGCTTGTGAACGTTCCGCTTCCCGACACGTTTATTGCCGCGCGGCCCGTTTGGGCCTGTGCTCCCGAATAGTCGGCAACCGCGCCGCTTGTGTTGGTCCACGAGTCGGGGATGCCGTCGAGATTGGCGTCCTGTTCGAATCCGGGGTTGGGCACGACGTTGCCGGACAGGCATTTTATGAAGTCCGAATAGGTCGCGGAGGTTGTCTCGGTCTGGTTTATGCTGGGCTTGAAGATGTTGCTTTGCAGCATCGTTATTGCGATTACCACGACGAAGACGATGCCGCTGAGTATGAGTATGTATTCTATCGCGCCCTGCGCCTTGCGTTCCATAATCAGATTTGAACGCGTTTTTCCGCTTTAAATGCTTCCGCTTGCACGGGCAAGGAAAGGGGGGCGTTATTGGGCATGTTTGGGGATTTCGTCCGCCACCGCGTAAACCACGCGTGGCCCAATCATGCGCGCGGAGAGGTAGATGCTTGCCGACGA
>DAHXMR010000069.1 GCA_027371655.1 Microcaldota archaeon | reverse complement strand
GGGAAAAAAACTTTTTTTTTCTTGGTGGGATTTTTTTTGCGGGCGCGAAAAAACGAAAGCGCCCGAACCTGTCAAACGGGAAGTTATCCTATGATTTCGATGTCGTATCCGACTTCGCGCTCGGGCTTTTTGGCCGCGGCGGAGCGTCCGAGGATCTGCGGCGACTTCACTCCGGTCACGATGGCGCAGATTTCAAGCTTGCCGTCGTAGTCGGGAATGAGGCGCGCGCCCCACTTGACGTTTGCCTGCGCGTCCATCTGCTCGGTGATCATCTCGCCGGCGCGGATGGCGTCTCCGAGGGTCAGGTCGGCTCCTCCCGCTATGTGCAGGATTGCGCCGCGGGCCCCGGTGAAGTCCACGTCAAGCAGGCGGTTCTCGAGCACGCCGCGGACGGCGTCCTCGACCTTGTTGGTGCCCTTGCCGCTTCCGACCGCGATCATTCCGACGTCTCCCTGGCTCATGATTGCGCGGACGTCCGCGAAGTCGATGTTGACCAGCGACGGCTGCGTGATCGTGAACACGAGGCCTCCGATTGCCTTCGCCAAAATTTCGTCGGCGACCAGGAATGCCTGGTTCATGGGGAGGTTGGGCACGATTTGCACGAGCCTGTTGTTGTCAAGGATGATGACCGAGTCCGATGCCTGGCGGAGCTTTGCGATTCCCTCCTCGGCCTTCTGCACGCGTGCGCGCTCGAGGGCGAAGGGGTAGGTTACCATGGACACGACGATTGCGCCGGATTCGCGGGCGATCTGCGCCACGATTGGTGCGGCCCCGGTTCCGGTGCCGCCTCCCATGCCTGCGCAGAGGAACACGAGGTGCGAGCCGTCTAGCATTTTGGTTATTGCCTCGCGGTCGACTTCGGCCGCCTTGGCCCCCACTTCGGGGTATCCTCCCGCGCCCAAGCCCTTGGTGACGCTTTTTCCTATGAGCAGTTTCTTGATTCCCTCGTCGAGGATGTTGAGGTGCTGGCGGTCCGCGTTGAGTGCGACGAGTTCCGCGCCCTTGATGCCGAGTTTCTTGAGGCGGTTGATGGTGTTGTTTCCGCTTCCTCCAACTCCGACTACCGAGATCTTGATTCCCTCGTATTCCGCTTCCTGTGCGGGCTGCCCGCGCTGATTAAGTGCGCTCTTCACAATCTCTTCCATAGCTTCGCATCTCCTCTGGTGGTTTAAAAATGAATTTTGTATTAGCACAACCCAAAGGGTATTTAAATAACTTTCGTTGCCGCCGAGGCATTTTTTCGCGGATTTTTCCGTTTTTTAGCCGGAATTTCCGCTTTCTTTTTCTGGTGTTTAATTTTTTTGCGGTTGGCGCAATCGGGTTTTGGGGCGCTTCGTGCGGATTTACCCGTTTTTGGGTATTTTTTGCGTTTTCTGCCAAGGGGGCCGTCTCCCGTTTGCCCGCTTATTTCCTGCCCTGCATTTCGAACATTTCCAGCACTTCTTCCTCCGTCGTCGCGTCTTCCGGTTTTTTGTCCTCGCGCAGGCGCATGAGGCGCGGGAACCTCAGCGCGAGCCCTTCGTTCTCGCCGGTCTTCCCGTTTTTGCGCATTGCGCACGCGTGCACGGGGCTTTTTGTGATTTCGTCAGCGCGAACTTCCACTACGTATTTTGGCTGCACCCATTCGTCGGGTTCAAGCATTGATATGACGTTCGGGGGTTTTTGCTTGGATTTTATTTTCGAGAGCGTGTCGCTGAAGAATTGCATCTGCTCCTCGGAGAATCCGGTGCCGATTTTCGCGATGCTCTTGTATTCCTGTTTTTGCGGGTCGTATGCCGCGGTGAGCAGTCCCCCGAAGCCGAATTCCGTGCGTTTTCCCTTGCCGTAGTAGTATCCTATGATTGCGAGGTCGAAGGTGTCGGCGAGCTCGGTTTGGTAGGATTTTTTGAGCTTTATCCACGCGAATTTGCGTGCGCCGGCGACGTAGGGGGATTTGAGGTCCTTTGCGATTATTCCCTCGAGCCCCGCGCCGACGCATTTCTTGAAGTAATCGTCGAGCTGTTTTGCGGTTTCGACAATCACCGCCTGCGCGGGGGCGATGGTTTTTCCCTTCGAGATCATTTGCGACAATTTCTTTCGGCGCGCTGCGTATGGCATTCCTGTTGTGTCGTTGCCGTTTTCCTCGATGAGGTCGAACGCGAAAAGCTTGAGGGGGAGCTCGCGGGTTTTTTCGGAGACCTCGTATTTGCGCTTGCGCTGTATCGTCTGCTGGAATGGCAGGAACTTTCCAGTTTTTTCGTTGAACGCTATTGCCTCGCCCTCGAAAATCGCATCGTCCGCCTTGATTTGCGCCTTTGCCGCGGCCACTATGTCCGGGAACATGTCGGTGACGACTTCCTGCCTGCGCGTGTAGATTTCCACCTTGCCGCCCTGCTTGTGCACCTGCAGCCTCAGGCCGTCGTATTTTCCCTCGGCCGCGCATTTTCCCAGTTTTTCGATTATTTCCTTCGCGTCAGCAAGCCTCTCGGCGAGCGCGGGCATCACCGGGTTGAACGGCTCTGGCTTGACTTTGTCAAGGGCATCCAGCCCTTGTGACAGAAAAGTTTCGGCTACGAGGCCGATGTCGCTTGTGAAGTTGTATGCGCGCTCGATGCGGGGCCGCAGGCTCTTGTCGCCGGCTTTCATTTTGGATAGCGCGTCGAGTATGGTGGCTTCCCCGATTCCGATGCGCATTTTGCCCGTGACGAACCGTATGATCGTTTTTGCCTCGGATTCGCGGGAGTTGGACAAAAGCTCGGCGATCATCTTGATTTTCGCGCCCTGCGAGCCGGTGCCGCTTGCGGTCGCTATTTTGTAGAAGTTGTCGTACACCTTGTGCACGGAGAGGGGTTCGGCGTGCAATGCGGTCTGCTTTTTTTCGCGCGTGAATTCCTCGGCGGTTTCCCCAAGGTCCCCGCTTTTGCGGTAGTTCGCCTCTATTTCGGAAATGCTTT
>DAHXMR010000053.1 GCA_027371655.1 Microcaldota archaeon | reverse complement strand
AAAAATCCCGCGCAGCCGCCGCAGGCGGCCCACAAGGAAAATGTTTTGTTGGAGGTTTTTTTGTTTGTCGCGGTTTTTGCGCTGGTTTTTTTTCCCGCGGACTGGGCTTTTTCCGAGCTTCGGTCCTTGAAGGTGCTGGCGGCTTTTTCCTCGCAGGCGGTGTTGTCTGTTGCGGGGGTTTCGTCTTCGCTTGATTTTTCCGCGCCCGACCCGCTGATTGTTTCCGGCAACTTTACCGCCGAGATCGGTTCGTTGTGCGCGGCTTCGACCGAGCTTGCGGTGTTGCTTGGAATAATCGTGGCAAGCCGGGACCGCAGTTGGGCGTATCGGCTGAAGGGGATTCTCGCGGGGTTTGCCTTGGTGCTGGTGTTCAATCCGTTGCGCATTGCGGTGACGCTCTTGTTTTACAACGCGCGGTCGCCGACGGCGTCCGCGCTTTTCCACGACGTGTTGTTCCGCGTTTCGATAATCGTTTTCATTGTCGCGTTTTACGGCGTTTGGTATTACTGGGGCGTGCCCGCGGGCGAGGCGCGCGCTGCCGGCAGGGCCGGCGGAAAGGGGGAGCGCTGAAGTTTTTATATTGCCCCGCGCTTGATTTTTCATCATGGAACGTTCCCGCGCGTTCATTGCCGCGCCTTTGATTGGAAGCATAATGTTCCTTGTCGCCACGGTGTTCGTGGTGGGCATGGTTACCGCCGAGTCGCAGGAGGTCAATCGCGCGACGGTGGACGCGTACCACGGCAAGCTCGTGTCGATGCTCGAACTGTACCGCCTTGACTTGTATTCGCTGTTCGTGGACGGGTTGCGGCAGAACGTCGAGGATTTTTTGGCGAACACGGACTGGGTTAACTTGAACGGGGTCGGCGATGCCGTTCCCTACGTGCGTTTTCAGAATTGCCAGGGGATGAAGTCGGCGATTTTCGAGCAGATTACCGGCAGCGGCAGCGGGGGCGCGTTCCTGACGTGCCACGGCAATCCGCCGGTGTGCGATTCGCAGAGTTTTTTGAACGGCTTGCCGGATTTGCTGAAGGCCATGCGCAACGAGAATTTGCAGCCGTCCTACGAGTTCCACTTCGAGGGCGTTTCGTTCAGGCCGGTTATTTTTGACAGCACGTACTGGAATTTCACTTGTTCATCGCCCCCTTCGGCCGGAGGCCTCGGCAAACCATCGGGCAGGCAATTGTGCCAGGCGATGATTCCGCGCGCGGAGTTCGACTGCCGCAATTTCGCGGAGAACCCGAGTTCGCCTTTCCAGTGCTGCTCGGTTGAAAACGGCAACCAGGCGTGCGAGGCGGCGGGTGGGACGGTTTTGAAGGAGGGCTGCGACAACGGCGGGTTTTTGCTTGCCGTGAATTTGAAGGACCCGAATGTTTTCAGGTACATGCCGCGCATCGACGCCACGGACGGCGCGGGCAACGAAATCCGTTCCGGGGCGTTGGGCGAGGACGCGCTGGATTTGCGCATCCGTTACCCCATTTTCAAGTATCTTGACGCGTCCTTCGGCTTTTTTTCAAGGCTCCAGTACAAGAACGACGACCCGAACGCGGGCCGCGAAGGGGCTATGACGATGAGGAAGTTCGCGGGCAGGATAAAACGCGCTTGCGGTTATTTGGATTCCTTGAGGTTGCTGCCGGACCCGGAGCACGCGGATTTGTCCGCGAGAATCTGGCTCCAGTCGCAAAGCGCGTTCGTGATGTGCAGTTCCGCGACAAACGTCGCCTGCTGCAAGTACCAGCCCGGCGCGAATTCGGCGCAGTGCGGCAAGGACGGCGTGGTGGACTCGGCTTATTCTGCCTGCCCCGCACAGATGGGAAAATTCGTGGCGCACATTTACTCCCCAAGTTCCGGCAGCGAGGATGACGGGATAACCCAGCGCAACCCGAAGGTGGAATTTTTCGACCACGACCCGCGTTTCCGCGTGAACCCCGACAGGGAAAACCTTTACGCGTGGGACGCGAACCTCTGTTTTCCCGTCCCAAACGTGATTTGCGGGGTTTAGATTTCCCGCTTCTTTTTGTTGTTTTTTTTGTCTGTTTTTGTTTGTTGGGTTTTTTGTTTGGCCGGTTTAGGCTAGTTTTACTTCGCCGTCGAGGAGCAGGTGGAGGGTGTAGGCCGCGGTTGCGGCTATTCCGGTTTGGGCGGGGGCGGTTTGCGCTGCGGTTGCGCTTGTGGCGATGAAGCAGAGCCCGCCGAAGGCTGCTGCCGCAAGGAGCGAGTGGGTGATTCCGCGGTGGCGCGGTTTCAGGAGCCTTATGGCGATTACCGCGAGGATTCCGGCCGCAAGGGACGCGATGGCGAGGGTGGCTTGGGGCAGCGAGTTTTGCAGGGTTGCGTATGCGAATATTGCGGCTGCGGCGGCGCTTGCCGCGAGGGTGGCGCGGAAGATTTTGGTTTTGGGGTGGTCTATGTCGGGGAACGCGCTTGCAAGCAGCATTGCGGCCAGGGTTTGGATTGCGGGGGGGAATTTTTGCGGCATGGCCAGGGCGAGGGCGCAGAAGAGGGTTGCGCCTGCCGCGAGGTGGACTGCGAGTTTTGGCATTTTGGTTTTTGCGCCCCGTGCACCTGGCCTGTTTTTGTCTTAGCGTTTTTTTTCTTATGCATTGTTAATGTTTTTAAAGCACGGGCTTCACTTTTTTGTCTTGTATGGGCATTTCCGATTCCTTGAAGCAGGCGTACTTTTCGGTCGAGGACCAGTATTACGCGGCAATGGATTTTTTGGACCAGAAGGTGGGCCTGCCGGTTTACCGTTTCTTCGTGGATCCCATCGAGAACGGGGGTATTCCGTCTTTTCCTTTCGCGTTGCTTCTGCTTGCGCTTGTTGCGGGCGGGGCGTACGTGCTTTTGGTTCCCCAGAACGTCGACTACCAGGTCACCGTTCTTGACGAGAACAAGGTGGCAGTTGGCGGGGCGACGATCACCGCGTTTGTGGACCAGAAGGAGTTCGGGGACGCGCAGGTTTCTTCGCCGCAGGGCGTTGTCGTTTTCAAGGGCTTGCCGATTGGGAAGCCTGTTTATTTTTCGGTTGACGCGGAGGGCTTCGAGCCCGTCGCAAAGACCAGGCAGTTCGAGGTTTCGCTGGATTCGAGCCGTTCTTCGGTTAGCCTTGCGCGCAAGGTCGTGGTGGTGCCGCCCCACGAGATGAGCGTCATCGTGCGCGATGATGCGGGGAACGCGCTTGAGGGCGCGTCGGTTTCGCTTTCGGATTTGTCGGCGTCGCCGCTTGGGAGCGCGCAGACCAGCGGCGTGGGCGGGGCGGTACTTTCGTTCAGCACGAACAAGTCCGTGCTTTTGCTTTCCGTGGAAAAATCGGGTTACCAATCGGATTCCAAGCAGGTCGACCCTTCGCTTTCGTTCACGGAATTCAGGCTTGTTTCCAAGGAGGCGGCGGACCCGAAGACGGAGGTCGTGGTTTTTGTAAGGAACGCGTCGAGGGACAAGATCGAGGGCGTGGCGACTTTTTTCGACGAGTTCGGTTCCGAGCTTTATTCGCGCAAGACGTTTGGGACGGGCCAGGTCGCGTTCAACGTTTCCACGGGCAAGGAGTTCCAGCTTCGCGTTGACGCCACGGGGCAGGACGCGGGAAAGTATCTTGCTTATTATAACAAGTCCGTCACGGCCTCGGGCACCAAGATGCCTTTCGAGGTCAGGCTTTCGCGCAAGGGCGAGGGCACCACTAGGAACGTGACGCTCACGGTTTTGGACGACAAGATTGACGATTTCGGGAGGAACCTTCCGCTGAAGGGCGCGACCGTGTGGCTTT
>DAHXMR010000046.1 GCA_027371655.1 Microcaldota archaeon | reverse complement strand
TTGTTTTTGTTTGTGTTTTGAGCGCTGGAAAAATTATCGGAAAATGCTGGAAAAAGAGAATTGCCTTTTAGGGGGAATGCTAAAAATGTTTGGGCTTGGAAGAAAAATTTTCTCGCTTTTGTTCGCCTTGGCGGTTTTGGCGATTTCCCCCCTTGCGCTTGCGCAGGGCGAGGCGTGCATCATTTCCGACGTGTCCGTTTCCACGCCCTCGGCTTCGGTAACCACGGGCACAAACGTGGTGTTCACCGCCACCGCCACCGCCAACACCACCTGCACGGCCAGCACCATCCAACTTATTTCATCCGGCCAGTCCACCGGCTCCTCGCTCACCATTTCCGACCCCGGTTCCCCGTACTACTATTCCAACGCGCAAGTGTCCGCAAGCGGAACCACCAAAACGTTCACCGCCACCGCGGGAGTGGCAGACACCTACGACTACTACGTGCAGACGACTTTCCAAACAAGCCCCGGCTCCAAGTCGTCGGCAACCGGAGTGCTGCGCGTAGTCTCGCCCTCCACGCTGGCAGTTTCGGGAACTCCCACCGCCACGCAAACCAAGGCAAGCGGTGCAAGCTTCACCATGACCGCAACCGTAACCAACCCGACCAATTCCTCCGTTTCCACTTCATACAATTTGAGCTATTCTGCCGCCAACTTCACGGTTACAGGCGACGCGACAAGCGGAACGCTCAACATAGGCGCCGGCTCGTCAAGCACGCTTTCTTGGACAGTGGCGCTTGCAACAACGCTCACAAGCGCGGGCGACAACCTCACCCTGCAATTGGGCGACAACACCAACGCATTCCGCGTGACCGCGAACTCAACCGCCGTGGCAACGCCCGTGCCAACGCCCGTGCCAAGCTCGTCGAGTTCCAGTTCCACCCCCTCCTCCACAAGCACGCCCATGCCGGGCATAGTGGTCACTCCCGCGCCGACCGCGGCGCCTACGGCAACGCCGGCACCAACCATCGCTCCCAACGTCAGGCAGCTTGGCCAAAACTCGCTTGTAACCGGAAGCATAGGCGGCACTTCGTCAACGTTCCAGCTCTCCTACTCCGCCGGCCCCGGAGGATTCTCAGGCACGCTTTCGTACGAGCTGCCATTCGACTACCAGGACTACTTGGACGGGATAATCACGTTTTCCCCCAAGCCCTCGCTTGTGCACAGGGGAAGCGTAATCGCCGACTACGCGGTTAACCTCGTGGAAAGCGAAACGTTCAAGGCAAACGTCACGGTGGCAAAGAAGCTTAACGCGACGGTGCTCCAGCAATTCACCGCACCCAAGGCAGTTGCCGCAACGCCCACTCCAACAGCCACGCAGGCGCCTACGCCCGCGCCAACGGCAGCGCCCGTTACACCCGCACCCTCGCCAACAGCCGCAGGGCCGGATATGACGATCATCGGCGCAATAATCCTGGCAATCATCATCGCGGCAGGCGCATACCTGTACTTGCGCAAAAAAGCCTAAACGCCCCCGCGCGGGGCAACCCATTTTTTTCCAAAACCCCCATAAGCGGCACGCCGGGCTTTTCGCCAGGCGAACCTGCGGATTCGGCTGCGTGAACCCGCAAAAACCAGGGTTCACCCTCACGGCACAAGTGTTAAAACTATTGGAAAACGCAAATAATTGACCAAAAAACATGCATAACGCAGCAAAAAAGCCCGCCTGCGCCTACATTCGATTCAAGCCGTTTTTACCGGTTTTTCTCCTTTTAGCCGCCTTGGCGGGCCAAAGCAACGCAGTTGACATAAGCGCGTGCACCACGTTCAGCGCGGGCACTTTTTACAATTTGACGGCAGATATTACCGGCGCGGCTTCGACGTGCATGGTTGCGGCGAGCAACACGATTCTCGACTGCGGGGGGCACTCGGTTGCGGGAACCAACGGTTCTACTGAAAACGGTTTCGACATTCAAAGCAGAATTGTGAATGTAACTGTTTTCAACTGCACTTTTTTGAATTTCACGAACGGGATTGCGTTGAACAATCTCAACTCCCAAGTCAACGTTTCTTTCGTGAACTCGTCTTGGAACAACATGTATGGCGTTTACATTTTTAACTCGCCCAACAATTCGGTCAATAACAGCGTTTTTTCAGGCGACAAGCGCGGGGTGGAAATATCCAACGCGGCAAACGACACGGTTAACAACTGCACCATGAACGTGAGTGGCAATTATGGCATAGTGATAGAAGGCGTAGGTTCTTACAACGATACGCTTTCCAACAACAAGATTACCCAAAGCGTTTTGCATGGAATAGTGGTCGTCGGTCTTTCCGGCAACAGCACGATTTCGGGCAATAATCTGTCCAAGAACAACGTTGGCGTTCAACTGCAATCGGGCGTAATAGGAATGTTGGTTGCCAACAACACGGCGAACGGTAACGCATATGGCTTCAACGTACAGTCGGGCTCTTGGAACGACACTTTTTCCAATAACACTGCAAACTCGAACACGGTCAACGGCTGGCAGTTTGTTGGCTACAATTTCACGGTTGCCAACAATACTGCGAATGGCAATTCGCAGAATGGCTTCTACGTTTCGGGGACTTCAAACAGTTCTTTTTCCAACAACTCGGCAAACTCCAACTTGAACTACGGGCTCTATTTTTTGGGCAATTCCGCGAACAACAGTGTTTCCAACAATTCGGCGATTGGCAACACGCAGCACGGCGTGCGCTTGGAAGGAGTGGGCAGCACCAACAACACGTTCAACTTGCTGGTGTCTTACAACAACGGGTGGAACGGCTTTTACGATTTGAGCGCGGGCAACAACACGCTTTCCAATTCCAACGTTTCGGCGAACTCCATGGAAGGGGCGATGGTTAACAACGCAAGCAATTTCGTCGTTGCAAGCATTACCGCCAACGGCAACGGGCGCAACGGTTTTTACTTGAACGCGTCCAACAACTCGCAAATTTCCAACAGCGTTGCCAACGGCAGCACTTATTCGGGCTTTAATTTTTCAGCTTCAAATAACGGAGTGGCAACAAACAACACTGCCACCCGTAATTCCCTTTCGGGTTTTTGGGTTTCGTCCTCTAATTATTTAACAGTCACTGGTTCGAACGTGTCTTTTAACACTAATGCGGGCATCAACTTCACGGCTTCCAACTCCAGCAACGTGACTAACAGCACGGCTGTCGGAAACCTCGCCGACGGGTTGTTTTTGTTCAATTCCGTGAACGACAATTTTTCGGGCAACAACTTTTCAGGTTCGACGGTTTACGATTTGGACGCGCAGGCGGCAAGCGGTTCGGGTGGAATGAACACGATAACCAACTGCACGTTCAGTTGGGCGAAGGCAAACCTGCTTTCGGGAACGAATAGCACTTTCCAGTATTATTTGCGCGTGAACGCCACCGATTCCACAGGCGCGGCGCTGAACGGTGCGAGCGTGAACGTTACCAACGCCACAAGCGGAACGCCCATGTGGCAGGTTTCAACCGATGCAACGGGCCTGACCGGCTGGAATTTGGCGACGTATTTAACCGGCAATGGCGCGGTGAACACGACTTACTCGCCGCACAACGTTTCCGCGCTGCTTTCGGGCTACGCGCTGACCTCGTCCAACTTCACCGTCAACTCCACCCAAACGGTTTTGATGCAGCTGACCGACAACGTGGCCCCCGCTTCGTTCGCCTACGTAACGCCTACGGATGCGAACAATTCGCTTGTTTACCGCAATTACTATTCCGTGAACGCAACCTTCACCGAAACAAACCCCTCCGCGTGCCTGCTTGAGGTGAACGGCGCGAGCAACGTGTCGATGGCGCGCACGGGCAACTATTGCTTCCTCAACCAGACCGGGCAGGGCAATGGGAATTATTCGTACCGCGTTTTCGCAAACGACACGGCGGGCAACTGGGGGGTTTCCGCGAACCAGACGGTTTCGCTTTTGGCGTGGGGTTGCGGCATGATAGTTTCTGCTGGTGGAAGCTACTTGATGGACGCGGACATCTCAGGTTGCACTGGCTCTGGCATAATCATTTCCGCGAATAACACGATTTTGGACTGCAATGGTCACGTGATTGACGGGACCGATGCCACGAACAGCTACGGGGTTTATGCGAACGTCGCGCAGAACATCACCGTGACCAACTGCACAATCACCAACTTCACCAATGGAGTGATGTTCAACTACACCTCGTCGAGCACGGTTTCGTGGGTGAATTCCTCCCTCCACGCTTCGCACGGTTTTTTCCTGCGCAATTCGAACAACTCGACGCTTGCCAACAACACCGCGCTTAGAAACTATTACTATGGCTTTTGGCTGAATTTCTCCAACAACAACACGCTTGTGAACAACTCCGCGATATCGAACCGTGGCGATATATCTGGGGTGGGGTTGCGTTTTGAAAACTCGTCAAACAATACTGTTTTGAACAACACCGCGTTCGCCAACGAAATAGTGGGGTTCCAAATGCTGTCGGGCTCGAACAACAACCTGCTCCAGAACAACACGGCATACGCCTCCTCGGCCTTCTTGAGCGGATATGGCTTCAGCATAACCGCCTGCCTGAACATAACCGTCGCGGGCAACAATGTCTCGAAAAACTTGCGGTATGGAATATCGCTTTCTGGCGTGAACAACAGTCTGATAGCAAACAACACGGTGAGCTCGAACAGCTACCCTGGAATAACCCTGTCCGCGGCAAAAAACAACACGGTTTCCAACAACAACGCGTCCCAAAACTCACAATACGGGATATACCTAACGTCCGCAAACGACAGCGTGGTTTCCAACAACACTGTGAACAACAACACCCAGTATGGGATATACCTTCTCGCGTCCTCGATGAACAACACGATTGCAAACAACACGGCAATCAACAATACCCAGTTCGGGATATTTTTGTCCACCTCGTCGAACAACACGTTGACTAACAACACTGCGAACAACAATCTTCAATACGGGCTGGCCCTTTCATCCTCTGCTAACAACACGCTCGCAAACAACACCGCCACGGGAAACGCCATTTCCGGGCTCGTCCTATCGGGGGCAAACAGCAGCAATTTCACGGGCAACTCGTTCGGCGGAACGTCTGCGGACGTCAATGCTTCTGCGGCCTCGATTAACAACTCTTTTGTGAACAATTCGTTTGCGTGGAGCAAGGTGAGCCTCGCAAGCGGGACGAATTCCACGTTTCGGTATTATCTGCGCGTGAACGCAACCGACTCGACGGGCGCGGCGATGAATGCGGTTTCGGTGAACATCACCAACGCCACAAGCGGGACGCCCATGTGGCAGGTTTCAACCGACGCAACGGGCCTGACCGGCTGGAACCTCGTTACATACCTGATTGGAAACGGCGCGGTGAACACGACTTATTCCCCGCACAACGTTTCCGCGTGGAAAACGGGCTTCCACACGAATTCAACAAACTACGCGATTAACTCGACGCAAACAGTCGCGGAGGCCCTGTACGGCGACGTTGCCCCCGGCGTTTCCATGAACGCGCCTTCGGACGCCCTGGTTTCCGCCTCTTCGGCGGTGAATTTCAACGGCACCGCATCCGACGACTGGGCGCTGCAGAACGTTTCCGTGTTCACCAACATTACCGGCGCGTGGGCAGTCAACCAGACGAATTCCTCGCCGTACAACAACACGCTGGCCAATTTCCAACTCACGGGGATTCCCGACGGCGCGTATTTGTGGAATTTGCAGGCCTGCGACAGCGCTGGCAACTGCGTTTTTGCCGCGGCCAACCGCACTTTTGCAGTGGACACGGCTGCCCCCGCTTCGTTTGCTTTCGTTTCCCCAACCGACGCCGACGGCTCTTGGCAGGCCCGCAATTATTACCCGGTCAACGCCACGTTCGCCGAGGCCAATCCGAGCGCTTGCTTAATTTCAATCAACGGCGGCGCGAACGTTTCAATGGCTTTGGCCCCGGGTTCCCCGAATTACTGTTTCATCAACCGCACTCTGCAGTCCGACGGCAATTACTCCTACGTGGTTTACGCCAATGATTCCGCGGGCAATTGGGGTGTTTCGGCGAACCGAACGGTTGCGCTTGATACCGTTGCGCCCCAAATTGCCATCCAAAGCCCCGCAAACGCCAGTTACGCGCTGTCGCCCATTCCGCTGAATTACACTTTTGTTGAACCCAACGTTGCGCAATGCTGGTATTCCTACAACGGCACGAACACGACGCTTGCAAATTGCGCCAACTCGACTTTCGCGGCCGTTAGCGGCACAAGCGCGCTTGTCCTGTGGGCAAACGACACTTCGGGCAACGAGAATTCCACGGCCGCGGTGTTCTCCTATTCCAGCAGCGCGCCCTCGGTGTCCCTTTCCGCGCCTTCCGGCAATTCGTGGAGCGCAAGCCGCGCCGTGCAGTTCAATTACTCGCCCACCGACGAGCTTGGTTTTGCCAACTGCTCGCTTTACACAAACGAGTCCGCATGGTCCCCCGCGGCATCGAATTCCTCCGCGATAACCAACAACTCGCAAAACTCCATAAGCCACACCTTCGCCGCGGACGGCGCATACCTTTGGAACATCCAGTGCTACGGCAGCGCGGGCCGCCAAGCCTTTGCAGCCGCGAACTACTCGGCCAACATAGACTCCACTATGGCCTCCAACTTCACCTTCGTTCCGCCCACCGACGCCGACGGCGCAAGCGTTTCGCGCAATTACTATTACGTGAACGCCACTTTCACCGAAACAAACCCCGATTCCTGCGTGCTTGAAGCGAACGGCGCGAACTACTCGATGCCGCGTTCTGGCGCCAACTGCGCCTTGAACCGCACTTCGCAATCCGGCGGCAACCAAACCTACCGTGTTTACGCGAACGACTCCGCGGGCAACTGGAACGCAAGCGGCAACCGCACGATTATAATTTCGGTAGCCCCCGTTGCCACCCCCAGCCCAACGTCTCAGGGTTACAACCCATCCCACGGGCCCTACGCCTCTCCAACCCCGACTCCGCTCCCGGCCGCAACGCCGTCGCCGCGTCCATCGGCCACCCCGTCCCCCAGGCCGGCCGAGGTTCCCGCCAACATAACGGAAGTAACGCCGCAGCCCGGGCAGCCGAGCCCCGGCGCAGGCAAGCCCCCGCAACAGCGGCCTTCGACATTCGAGCTTTCCTACACCGCGGGAAGCGGGGGATTCAACGGCACGCTCTCGTACAGGCTCCCCCTAAATTATGCGGACTATCTTGCGGGCAAAATAACGTTCGAACCCAAACCCGCCCGCGTGCACGAAGGAGGCGGCATAATCGCCGAATGGGACGCGAACCTTGCGGACGGGGAAACGTTCAAGTCGAAAATAATCGTGGTAAAAGGCCTCGAAACGGCGCTGCGTGAATCAATGTCCACGCTTACCGCGCTTGCCGCCACCCCCAACCCGTTGAACTTGCCGCCGATGGCCCCCGAAGAGGGAAGGGAAGCCGCACAACCGCAACTGCCCGCGCCGCTAAGCCACCTCGTATTGAACGTGGTGGGCGCACTGCTTTTGCTCCTGGTGCTCGTGGGCGTCTACCTGCACTACATCCGCAAATACAAATAGCGGAGTGCTGAAAATACTTTTAAACGCGGCCGCCCAAACAGTACCGCTGCCGTTTTTCGATTCTACAAACGCCAAAACTCCTGCGGGTGAAAAACGCCCTATGCCCCGGAAACCCCTCGCGATAATCGCAGCGCTCGTGCTGTCGGCCGCATTCCTCGCCGGATGCCTTTCGGTCCCAAAGCCCTACGAGGACAACGCCTCGCCGGTAATGTTCTTCTACAGCGACGTCTGCCCCCACTGCGCGGCAATGAAGCCAATCTTAACCAAGCTCTCCGACCAGGGCTACCGCGTCAAGCCCATGGACGTCCAAGCCAACAAGGATTACTGGAACACCTATTCGATAGACGGCACGCCCACGTGGATTGCGGCAAACGGCGACCGGCTCGTGGGCGAACAATCCGAATACGGCCTTCAAACGTGGCTCGAAGCCCACGGCGCGAAAATAAGGCCCCCAAAGCCCCAATAAAAACCGCCGCTGCCGCGGAACAGGTTGCAGCGCGTTATGCGCCATCCGAAAAATGCGGAACCCGCTCCTTCCCTTCCGCATCACTAAAAACTTCGTCGCGTGCAGAAGTCGCTCGCGTTTAAAAGCGCGAATATTGATAATTCCTTTTTCGCGCGCAGGCCGCGCTTTGGCATGGAGAATGCCCGCCGCCCCCCTTTCGCGCGGATTGTTTGGATTGTTTTTGTTGTGTGAGTGTTTCAAAATGGACGGTTTTGCAAGAAAGACGAAAATAGTGTGCACCGTGGGCCCCGCATGCGACTCGCCGGATGCCATGCGGCTCCTGGCGGAAAGCGGGATGAACGTGATGCGCTTCAACTTCTCCCACGAGGACGCCGCAGCGCACCGCGCGCGCATAACGCGGCTCAACGAAGTCAACGAATCGCTTGCGCAGAAGGTGGCGGTGCTGCTTGACACGCAGGGGCCGGAAATCCGCACCGGGCCGGTGAAGGACAACGCAAAAGTCCAGCTCGTGGAAGGCTCCGAGGTAATCGTGACCAACAAGTTCTGCGAAAGCACTCCCCAACGCATTTACATGACTTACGAAAAAATCCCCCAGCGCGTTTCAAAGGGCATGTCCATCCTGGTGGCCGACGGCAACTTCGAGCTCGAAGTCCTGGAAACCGACGGCTCAAGCGAGGTGACGTGCAAGGTCATCGTGGGAGGAATGCTCGGAAGCCGCAAAAACGTCGGCATACAGGGCATGGACGTGGACCTGCCCACCCTCACCGAACGCGACATCGAGCTTCTCAAGGTCGGCGTGGACTGCGGCGCCGACTTCGTCGCGCAATCCTTCGTGCGCACCCCAGACGACGTGCTGGAACTCATGGAACTCCTGCACGAAAACGGCTCCGACGCCGCGATAATCGCCAAAATAGAGGACCCAACCGGCGTCGCAAATTTGGACAAGATAATCGCCGCAAGCGACGGCGTGATGGTCGCCCGCGGGGACTTGGGCGTGCAAACCCCGCTGGAACAGGTGCCCCGCGTGCAGAAAACCATAATCAAAAAATGCAATTCCGCCGGAAAGCCCGTGATAGTGGCAACGCACATGCTCGAATCCATGATTACGAACCCGCGGCCCACGCGCGCGGAAGCCACCGACGTCGCGAACGCGGTCTACGACGGCGCGGACGCCATAATGCTATCCGGGGAAACCGCGGTGGGCAAATACCCGCTCAAGGCCCTGCAAACAATGGCACTGATAGCAACCGAGGCCGAAAAAACCCTCGAATTCAAGGGGCTCGAGCCCGGCCCGCTGCCGCTTTCGCACTCCGTTTCCACGGCAATAGACCGCGCGTCATGCCAGCTCGCATTGGACCTGGGGGCAAGCGCAATAATCACCCCCACCTCGAAGGGATTCACGCCGCGCAGCGTTTCGAAAAACAGGCCGCGCGCGTCCATAATCGCCCTCACCCCCGACGTCCGCGTGCAACGAAAGCTCGCCCTCGTGTGGGGAGTGGAAGCCCTCAAATACCCCTCGGCGGTCAACAGCGAG
>DAHXMR010000037.1 GCA_027371655.1 Microcaldota archaeon | reverse complement strand
AAAATGGAAAACCGGGGTTGCAAAATGCAATTGGCGGAATTGGATTGGAAGGCTGGGCTTTTGCCTACGGTTGTGCAGGATGTGGAAACCGGAGAGGTTTTGATGCTGGCCTATTCTTCGCCGGAATCGCTTGGCAAAACTTTGCGCACAAGGAATGCGTGGTTTTACAGCCGTTCGAGGAAAAAACTGTGGCTAAAAGGCGAACAGTCGGGGAACAAGATGCGCGTGTCGTCCGTTTCTTCCGATTGCGATGGTGACTCTGTGCTTTTCCAGGTGCGCGTTGGGGGAAAGGGGGTTGCTTGCCACACGGGAGCGAGGAGCTGTTTTGATTGTGGCACGCTTTTTGGCAAAAAGAGCCTTGGGGCCGGGTTTTTTGTGCAGCTTTATCGCACGATTGTGCAGCGCAAGCGCAATCGGGTGCGCCAAGCTATGGGGGGCTCCTATGTTGCTTCGATTGTCGGCGACAAGGGGGAAATCGCGTCGAAGCTGCGCGAGGAATGCGGGGAGTTGGTTGAGGCAATGCGGGAAAAGCGCAAGACGGATGTTGCATGGGAGTGTGCGGACGTGGTGTTCTTTTCCCTTGTCGCGCTTGCCAACCGGGGCGCGGGCATTGGCGCGGTTGTGCGGCAGCTTGAAGGCCGCGTTGGGAAAAGAAGGCGGTAAATTTATTTCGAAAATATTTCCGCGTATTCGCCTATGAGGGGGATGCGGTAGCGTTCCCGTGAAAACGCCCTGTACATCAGAAACAGCCATGCAAGGAACACGGGGATTCCCAAAACCATCATCAGGTCCACCGTTGCGCCGGCAAGGGTGAGCACAAGGTCCGCCGCGGTGAGCAGGCCGAAGAACATCATGGACTGCATTGCGTGGAAGCGCGCGTAATCGTCGTCGGGCCGCGTAATGTAGACGATTGCCCCGCTTATCCAGAACAGCAGGTAGGAAAACGCGCCGTACAATTCGGAGTCTTCTGCCAAGGTGGGTTTTTCGCCTCTTTTGAAAAATAAAAAAAGAAAAAAGGTTTTTTTCAGAGGTCCTGCGCCATCACGGTCTGGCGCTTGTTGCCGCGTGCGCGCTGCGCCGCCTTGGTGAGGATGTCGCCTACGGCCTTGTCAAGCGCGTCGTACAACTCTCCGGAGGTGCGCACGCCTTTTTTCTTCAAATAATTCCCGACTTCCGATTTCACGACCAAGCCCATTAGGAAACCACCTAGAACAACTTGATAGAAACCGCTTAAAACGCTTTCCCGCCCTTTTAAACAAACTTTAAATGCCGACTTCTTCACATTTTCTTCCATGGCAAGCGCGAAACCAAGCAACATCCAAGTCCACGCCGTGCTTCCATGGCAGGAACGGCGGGCGCACGCCCGCGGCGTGATTTATGGTTCGCGCGGCGAAATCATTTCCGGCCCATACGAGGCGCACAGGCTTGCAAGGCTCGCCCAAAACGGCGGCAAGCTCATGCTGCCGCACCAAACTGAAAAGCCCAAGAACCCCGTTATTTACGGCCCAACCGGCGAACTTCTTCGCCGCAAAAAAGGCGGCAAACTTGTAATGCCCGCCGGTCTGTTCGTTGTTGCGACGCCCCGCACCGCGCTGACGTTTATGCAAAAGCACGCCCTTGCATCCCTTGTTTCCGGCGCGTCCGACCGCCGCGTTCAAACAACCGGATGGAAAAACGGCTCCCCGCTTGTGCTGCGGCGCGGGGAAGGATTGTTCGATTTGCACGGCCGGCTCGAAGAATTCGCCGGCGGGCTCCAAGCCCCAAGAAACCCGATTGTGCGGCCAAACGAGGCAATTCAAATCCCCCAGCTTATGTCCATGGGCACTCGCAAACTGCTTTCCAAGCTGCACTCGCAGACCCCGTACTCCAACGCGCGGGGCCGCGAGGTTGCCCGGCGCACGGTCCAACTGCCCACCGTAAACCAGCTTGCGGCATTGACCCTGCCCGCAGTGCACGCAAAACAAACAAAACCCCGCAGGAACGACTAAAGCCGTTGCGCCAGGAACGCGCCGAGGGTTTCAATCGGCACGCGCGCCTGTTGCCCCGAATCCCGCTCGCGCACAGTTACCGTTCCCTTGCTTGCGCCCTCTTCGAGCGTTTCGTAGTCCACGGTAATGCAGAACGGAGTGCCGATTTCATCGTGCCGCGCATAGCGCTTGCCGATCGAGCCCGCCTCGTCGTATTCTGTTGCAAACTGTTTCTTGAGGGACTCGTATATTTCGCGGGCTTTTTCGCCGAGGCCGTCTTTTTTCATGGCGGGAAATAACGCTTGGGGAAATGAGCCAAGCCGGCTCGTCGATGAACCAGGAAGCCCTTTGGCTTACGGCCCAGGAGCAATTCACAGGTTTGACTAATATAAACCAACAGTTTTTCCAAATCCAGGTAACCTTGAA
>DAHXMR010000036.1 GCA_027371655.1 Microcaldota archaeon | reverse complement strand
CGCAAGTTGGATAAAGTTGCTACTGAAATCGCCGTCAACGTTTACAAGTACGCCTACCGGCGCGTTCGAAGAGATGCAGTAGCCTAGAAGCTGACTGAACTCTGCCAAACCCGCCGTTTTCTTGTTTTTCACTTCCACTATCATCGTGCAGGTCTTATCCCCCTTCCAGAAAAGGAACACCAAATCGGTCTTCAACTGATCCAAAGCGGCAAGTTTTCTCTCGAATGCAACGACGGTCGCTTGATCCAATGCCCCCAACTGCGCCGACAAGCGATTATCGCTTGTTATAAAACCTTTGAACTTAATTTCGCGCTTGCTCAGGTAATGGGAAAAAAGCCGGTCGAACTCCGATTTTATCGCGGGGTAGTGGTCTGTTTCGGCCATTTCACTCAACACTTTTAACTTTTAACAGGTACCCGTCCAAGGAAAAGCGGCCTTTTGTCTTTTGCGGCTCGAACGCGCCCACTATCGTTGACGCCCCGCTTTCGGATAAAATCTTAAGGTAAAGACCGTCCTGCGGGAATTTTATCGTGATTTTTACGCCCTTCGCCCGATTCAGATTGTCCATTTGACTCCCGGTCGGACGCCTACCGTTCAGGCGGCCCGAGCTTTCACAGGCGATATAATTCAGGGCTTCGCGGACGCTTGAGACGGGATAACTCGTTCCGTTGCCTGGAAATCGGAGAACTGAAACCCCCTCTTTCGATGTGGCCGAGAAAACTTTTTCCGAATCGGCTTCGCCTATAGTCGTATTGATACATATCGCGTCCTTATTCAAGGCAGGATAACTGGCTTCTAGAGCCTTAAGCTGAGTTTTCGCTCCCTTCCATAGGATCGGAATGGGAAACGGCAGAACGTAGCGGTTGGCGTTCGCAAGCTGGTCCCTAAGTTTTCGCTGCGGATCGGCCCAGCCCAATAAATATGCCGCCAAATGCTTGCTGGAAATAAAATGATGCCCTCGTATCCCCCGGGGAAGACTCGGATCGTTTTCCGCCTCGTGAACGCAGGTCAATTCCACGCGAAGATCATCGAACAGACCCTTGCCTATGCCCTTAAGCGAATCTTTTAGCGCGTTTTTTCTAGCGCTATTACCTTTTGACGCGAAGCGGAAAGAAACTTTTTTCAAAAATTCCGGTTCCCTTAATCTTATTTTAAACCCCTTTTTCCACGCGCGATAAAAAGGATCTTTCGCCGAGTGCTGGTTCGGATGGTTGAAAAGAATTTGATCGGGCTCTATGTCGATACTCTCGAACAAGCGAATAAGCGATGCCACCCCGGCAAAATTGAACCCCGGCAGTTCGATGCTTATTATTTGAACTTTATCGGAATGCCTGCGATGGCTCGGCGCAACGCTTCCCGCCCCATCGGCAAATCCGCTTACGAAAGAGATGCGTGCCTGCGTCCCCCAAGATAGAACGTTATCGAAAACGGCGATTCTGCGGAGTTCGCCCGTCTTGGATCCGGTAAATTGGCGCAAATCGGAAATAAGCTCCGTGGGAACAGTCTTGTTGAACGACAATACGTACCGCGGTCCGCTTTTGGCAGAAACCTGACAGCCGTATTCGGGCAATAGCACGTGGTTTAATCTCTGAACATCTTCAAGCAATCTTTCCTTGTTTTCGAGATCCTGTCCCCACTTGGCATAGCGGGCGGAAAGACTTAGCGCATCGCTGGTTATCGTCCCGGTCGCGCACAAAAAGCCCCATAGCCAAGCCTTCTCGAGATTGTCCGTCATAAGCAAAGTTGATTTATTTGAGTTAATTACGGTTGCGCTACGCCGTGGATCTAACCGCAACGCGGATTTCGGTAGAAGCCTGAAGCGCCGACTTCAAATTTTCAGCTATTTTTTGGGCCAGCTTGGGCGGAACGGCGTTGCCTATCTGGCGGTACTGCTCCCGAAGTGGTCCGTAAAAGACGAAATCGTCCGGAAAACTTTGAATGCGCGCGATTTCCCTAACGGTAAACCGCCTGTTCTGAACCGGATGAAGTATCCCAGAATTTTCCGGAGTCGCCGAAGCCGTAATGGTGCCGCAAATCTCGCTCATGGCAAAACGACGCATGAAATTCGGAGACCGGTATTTTCTCATGTTCCGCCGTATCTTCAAAAGCCTTGGGGGAAGTTCGCTTTCGGGAATGTTTTTCCAAGACCCGCCTTCGGGAATAAACCCGATTATCTTTTGAATCTGCGGGGAAAGGGGAAGACTAACGGCATTAGATAAAGACGCGTCAACATTACCTATAGTCGCCCCAAGAGAGAGATCGACCCCGTAAAGCTTTTCGGGAAACACGTATTCGCCGTCCTTTAAAGCTACAATTATTAGCCTAATCCGTTTTTGCGGAACGCCATATTCGCTCGCGTTAACTAAATCGAAAAAAACCGAATATCCCCGTTCCCTGAACATGAGCAAAATTTTCTCAAGTAACGCCCCGTTGTGGATGGATTTCAAACCCCGAACATTCTCGAAAACCACCGCCTTCGGTTTCTTGGCGTCAATAATTCGGAAACACTCAAGGAACAGGGAGCCTCTGAGATCAGCTGTTCCCAGCCGCTTGCCAGCGCTGGAAAACGGCTGACACGGAAACCCGGCCACTAGAACGTCCGCTTGGGGAATATCGTCCGCGGCAACTTCTCGAATATCCTTAAGAACTATTTCCGGACCCAAATTCTTGCGATAGGTCTCTACGGCGTACGCATGGATATCATTGGCCCAAACGACCTCAAACCCGGCGTTCTTGAACCCTAAATCTAGCCCGCCGCAACCGGAAAAAAGACTGATTAGTGTCGGTTTAGCCCCGCGTCCCGCTCCCATTAGTGAACCCCAATAGACTATCGTTTCAAGCCTTTTAAACATAAGCCGAGGGTTCGATTCCGCTGAACTCGATCGCTACTCAAGCGCCCCCCGAAACAAACAAAAATGCCGGGCCTAGAAGAATAGGTAATAACAATTGGTTTTCGAGTACGCTTGGTATAGGCTCCGAATCGATTACAAAAAATAAACGGAGAGTCGAACAATGGCCCGCGATACTGAACGCGAACCCGTCAGAGGGAAGTTTGCAGTGTATTTGAAGGTCTACCGAACGGGGGGCTCCGTCACTCCCGAAGAGATGAGACAAATACTCGCTTCTTGCGGGCTTCAACCTGGATGCGTAGGCGGTTTCTTCAACAAGCCGCCGAAATTGAAAAAAGTTAACGGCAAGTTTTGTTTGACCGAGGTTTCCCTCAACCAACTCAAAAACTTGAACCTGGTTTAAAGAAACGATTTAACCACTCGGCAGGCACAGTCCCCCCATAAAGTTCCCTAACCGTTACATCCTCGTTTTGTCGTGCTTTTTTTGCCCTGCCGGCCACCGTGGCGGTCTGTCGCCGGGAACCGTTGCCACGGTCGCCGAACATCCCTTGTCCTCCCGCCGCTTTAAGCTCTTGCCGCGTGTTGCGCGGGCTTGGGTTTTATTTTATTCTTTTGAGTTGGGGCAGGCGGTCGTAGGCTTTGTCGGTTGATGCCATTTGTGCGCGTTTTTCGATTGCCACGGCGCCGAACCCCACGGCTTTTTCCCCTTTTCCTCCCGCCGCGTGTGCGCGGGGGCTTTTTTTAGGTTTTTGGGTTTGAGAGCCATTTTGCGAGTGGGAGGTATTTTATTTTGGCGGTTTGGCCTTGCCATGTTGCGTGTTCGGTTGCCTCAAAGTCGTCGGTGAGGATGAGGAGGTTTTTGCAGGAGAGTTCTTTGCTTGCTTTGATTAGTGCGCGGGTTTCGCGTTGTTTTGTTTTGGGGTTGGAGGGGTCGAAGCACACTTGTATTAGGGCGGTTATTTTGGCTTGTTTTTTGAGCGCGAAGTCGACTTCTTCGCCTTGCTGGCTTTTCCAGTAGTGGGCTTTTTCCATTCCCTCGAGTTCCCTTCGCTTGAGTTCTATTGCGGCGAGGTTTTCGAAGGCTTTTCCCCAGTCGGGCGAGTTTTTTTGGGCTATTGCGGCAATGAGGCCGTTGTCGATGCAGTAGGTTTTTTTGTTGAACTCGGGTTGCTTGCTTGTTTTGTATGAAAAGCGGGGCATTGTGAACGTCAGGAATGCTTCTTCCAGGAAGCGCGCGTATTTTTGGGCGGTGTGCACGCTTTTGCACCGGGTTGCTTTTGCCAGGGTGTTGTAGGAGTATTCGGTTGCGGTGTTTGAAATCGCGTATTGCGCGAGGTCTTCGAGCGCCTGGGGGCCCCGTATTTTGTGGCGTTTGACTATGTCTTTGTAGATGGTTGATTGGAATAATGTGGAGAGGTATTCTTTTGCGTCGAGGTTTTTCAAAAGCGGCTCGGGGTAGCCCCCGTTTTGCGCGTATTCGCGCAGTTTTCTTGTTTTTTCGGCCTCGGTGAGCGTTTTTTGTTCGAGGGACAGGTATTCCCGGAATGAAAAGGGGAATATTATCGTGGGCGCGTGCCTTCCCGTCAGGTGCGTTGCAAGCTCCCGGGCGAGAAGGTGCGCGTTGCTCCCCGTTACCACCAGGTTGTATCCTTGGCGTTGCAGCCGGTTGACGAAAAGCTCCCATTTGTCCAGGTTCTGCACTTCGTCGAAAAAAAGCGTGGTGGGGTTGCCGTAGACCGAGTTTATCGCCTCGAGTATTTTGTCGTAATCTTTTTCGCCGACCAGGCGTTCGTCGTCGAAGTTTGCGTAGCCGAATTTGCGGCCGGAAAGCGCGTGCAGTGCGAAAAATGATTTTCCCGCGCGCCTGGGCCCCAGGATTACCTTAACCAGGTCGCTTTCAAGCCCCTTCAAACGCGCGTCCCGGGCAACGTATTTTTCGGAAAGCCTTCGTTCGAGTTCCCGCTTTTGCACCAAAAGCACGTCAACCAAAGAGGCCAAAATCCATGCACCAATTTAACTATAATGCACAAAAAGCTTAAAAATTGTGCAGTTTGATACTCGCAAAGCCCGGTTGCCCGGGGGGCGTTTTGCCGAGGCGCCATTTGGGGGAGGCTTTTGCGGCCCAACCGGCGCGTCCAATAAGCGTTAATTAACGGGGGCTTTAAGTGCGCTTTCCAACCTCGCTTCCGCTGAACTTCATGGGGGATTCGAAACTTGTTTCAGTGTCGGAATTCGTCGCGGTTTATTCCGAGGTCTTTGAGGATTTGGAGGGTGAGGCCTTTTTTCAATGGTTTTTGGCCGTGCAGGGGAATGACGGTGAACGTGTTGCCTTTGGATAAGACGACGTGGCTTCCTTTCTGTCGTTCGATGGTGAATCCGCGTTCGAGCGCCAGTTTAAGCATTTCCGGTCCGCTTAGCACCGGCAATTTCGGCAAAAGTAGTTTCAACTCGGCAAAGCGATTACTTCGACGCGTGGAACGTGCACTTGCTTCTTTTCGTGCAAAACTTCCAAGTACAAGTCTTTGGCTTCGGTAATGTTTGCTAATGCTTCCTTGCGGGTTTCGCCCTGCGTGTGGCAGCCCGGCAGTTCGGGAATGTAGGCGACAAAACCGCCTTCTTCCTGCTTTTCCAAAACAACGTGAAATTTCATGAAAACCGCTTCTTTTCCAAAATAAGCTTTGGGGCGGACTCGGATTTAAAACTTGCCAAACGCGCCTCCGCCGCCCTTTTCTTCTTGCCGCGTGTGTGCGGTGCGGTTTTTCAGCGGAAGGGGGGTTGACCGATGTTTTTTATAAGGGGGACCGGGATAATGTTATTGCAAGCCAAGAAAGTTTTAAGGCATTTTGAGCTTGGCTTGCAAGATTGCAAACCACGCCGAAGAGCCGAAAGACTTTAGTGGTTTGCAATAGCGGATGGTTTTGTTCAAAACCAGCCCCTTGCATTGGGGGTTGACGAGCGACGGTTCACCGCCCCTTCGGGGTAGCGCCGTGGCCCGGTAGAAGCCCCCGCTAGCATTTTTTTCTGTTTTTAGCCCAGCTCCCGCCAGGACTGGGTTGGTTCAGCGTTTGGCGCCCAGAAGTTCAAGGAATTCTTCTTTTGGCGGATTATGGAGAGGAGGGTTCCGCGCCGTATTTCGGAGTGTTTTGGGACTATTACTACAAGTGCTGCGCTTGCGCGGGTTTTCTTGAATTTCATGTGGCTTCCTTTTTGGGAAGAGAGGGCGAAGCCAAGGGTGTCAAGAACTGCCAAGAGCTCCCGCAGCCTCAGCACGGGAAGTTCGGGCATTTTGGCGCTTTCACCCTCAAACCGTAAAAGTAGTTACCATTGGAATGGCGAATTGCCTTCCTTTCAGTTGTTTTTGGACGTCTTCGTCTTCCAAGTAGAGTTCCACGGCTTCCTTGAGATTTTTGAGCGCCTCGGAACGGGTCTTTCCCTGGCTTGCCACGCCAAGCTCCGGGCAAAGGGCGGTATACCACTTGCCCTCCTTTTCGATTACCGCGGAAAATTGTTTTTGAACGCCAAGCACGTTCCAAAAACACCTCAAACAATTACTTTACCCCTATCCCCAAATAAAAAACGTTTACCTGCGGTTCTTGTTAAACTTCTTGAACGGCTTGCCGCCCGAAGAACCGCCACCGCGATAACCCGAACCACCTTCTCGGCGCTCCGCGCCACGGTAGCCTGAACCGCCCTCCCTCCCGCCGCGGCTTTCGCCGCGGAACTCTCCTTCACGCGGGCGGAATGGGGGTTTGCCGGTGCTTGGGCGGTAGCCGCCTTCTCTGCGGTCTCCACTCGGACGATACGCAGGTCTGCCTTCAGGTCTGCGCTCAAAACCGCCTTCTCTTGGGGCTTCGCGGGGTTTGAATCCACCTTCGCGTGGGCCTTCGCGGAACGCTGGGCGCTCACCACTTGGGCGGAAACCTCCTTCCCGGCGCGGAGCGCCGCGGGGTGCAAAACCTCCCTCGCGCCTTGGGCCGCCGAAGGATGGCCTGCCGCCTTCGCGCCTTGGGCCGCTGAATGAGCGTCCGCTTGACGAGCGTCCCCTTACAGTTTCGTAGGGGTTGGGGGGGATGAATTCGTGTTTTTCCTTGTGCGGGGCTTTGTGCAGTTCTTCCAAGCGTTTTTCGAAGTCGGCTTTGAGTTTTTCGGCTATGAAGTGTTGCGTGTAGAAGTCGGCTTTTGCGGCAATGGCAAGCTTGGCAGCAAGGCTGCGCGCAATTCTTCCGCGCAATTCGTAGGGCGCGCCGCGGATGTACGCGGATTGGAAGATTATGCCGTGTTTGGGCGGCAAAGTTCCAGCTCTCAAGTGCTTGAACAGCGCGGTTTCCGCGCCAATTACTTGCACTGTGGAGCCGGGCATTTTCGCCAAGCGCTCCAAACCCCCGGCAGTAGTCACAAGGCGCGCTGCGAGCATTGGGTCCGTCAAATAAGCAATGTTTTTCAGCGCTTTGGTGGATTCGGTGGAAATGTAGTCTTCGATTTCCTTGCGCGTGTCAAACAATCGTTTGATTCCGCTTGCAAGACCGCGGATGGCCTGCCGGTCTTCCAAATCAAAAGGCGCGCCGAAGCTCTTTTCTGCTGCGCGGACTATGCCGGCAGCCTTGTCCGCGCCCACCATTTTTTCGAGGACTGGAAGGTCGATTTCCTCCTTGCAGGCGAATTCTTCTACAAAAGCGCAGACTGTTTCTTCGTTTTGCAGCGAGAGCTCGGGGAAGTTGAGTTTCAGCCATTCATCCAAACGCGTGTAAAGGATGCTTTTGGCGCCGTCAATGTCGTCCAGGCTTCTTACCGCCTGCATGAGCGCCAGGTCTTTGCGGGAGAACTCTTTTTTGACTCCGGCTTTTGCCGCAGCCATTATTTCCTCGCGTGAAACAGCCATTTTTGCAACCACTCCCTCGGAAAATCAAGAAGCGAGCCGCCCCTCTAACAGAGTGAAAAGCGGCGCTTACAAATATGTTGCTGGCAGCATTTAAATGGCTGCCCAATCCGATAAGGCCAGAGCCTATGCCGAGGCAATTGGGAATGGGGCAAGCGACTATTTTGCAGCCCCGGAGCTTCAGCGGAAGGGAGGTCTAAAGAGCTTTTTATTAGCCGTTTGATTGCCAAATCTATGGGAAAATTCGAAGGCAAACGAATACGGGCGTACAATTTTCGCCTGTATCCCTCGAAAAAACAAGAGCAGGCGTTGCTAAGCCATTTGCGTATTTCGAAAGAGCTTTGGAATTCGTTGCTTGAATATTCGCGAAAGAGTTATAGCGAAAGCAAACGGTTTCCTTCCAAAACCTTGCTGCAAGCGTTGGTAAAGAAAAGTGGTTTGTATTCTCAAACGGCTCAGCAAGTTGCGCAGCGTTTGCATGCGGCACTGTTTCGCATCGGGCAAATGCGCAAGGCTGGGAGAACGCCGGGTTTTCCGAGGTTCAAAGGAAGCGACCGGATGAAGATTTTGAGCTATCCGCAATTCGGCTTCAGGCTTGGCAAAAAATTGAAAGTTTCGCCTTTTGGGGAAATTGGCATCAAGAAACACCGGGAAATCGAGGGCAGGATAAAGACGTTGATTTTGAAACGCAAAGCTTCTGGAAAATGGTTCGCCGTTTTCACTGCCGAGCGGGAAGGCTTATTGGCAAAGGAAAACGAAGGCGGCATTGTTGGCATTGACGTGGGCTTGCGTAAGTTTGCAACGCTTTCGAACGGGATTGTTGTTGAGAATCCCCGCCATTTCGAAAAATGGAAGACGCGACTGGCTCTCGCTCAACGTAAATTGCACAAACGCAAGAAAGGAAGTGCCAACAGATTGAAAGCCAAACTCAAGGTTGCTCGTGTCCACGACCGGGTTTCAAATGCCCGCACGGATTTTTTGCACAGGTTGTCACGGCAACTTGTAAGCGAGTATTCGACTATAGCCTTGGAGAAGCTTGAATCTCGGAAAATGTCCGAGCACCGCTTCGGCAGGCAGATAAGGGACGCGTCTTGGAGTCGTTTCGCGAATATGCTTTGCTACAAAGCGGAAGAGGCTGGTTGCAAGGTAATGTTCGTGAGTCCACAAAACACTACGAAGGAGTGCAGCAGATGCCACGCTTTTGTCGAGAAGAAGCTTTCGGAAAGGACGCACCATTGCCCTTACTGCGGGCTCGAACTCGACAGAGATTTAAATGCTGCGCGTAACATACTTGCGAAAGCTACCGCCGGAATGGCGGGAAATAACGCTTGGGGAAATGAGCCAAGCCGGCTCGTCGATGAACCAGGAAGCCCTTTGGCTTACGGCCCAGGAGCAATTCACAGGTTTGACTAATATAAACCAACAGTTTTTCCAAATCCAGGTAACCTTGAA
>DAHXMR010000023.1 GCA_027371655.1 Microcaldota archaeon | reverse complement strand
CTCTTTTTCAAACAACGCAGTCGCAAAAGGAACAATCCGAAAACGCGCACCGATCCCTTGAACAGGAATTGAAAGGCGGATTTTCCAAGTTCGCCGAAGGCGCGGGCGAGAGGCTTGCAAAGCTCGAAGAACAGGCAGCGGCATTGGATGCAAAGCACGCAATTCTTTCCCAAGACGTTTCAGGCGCGAAGGCGGGGCAGGAGCGCTCCATACAGCAGCTTTGCACGGACATGGATAAGGCGCTTGCGCTGCTTTCGCAGGAACAAACCCTCGAACAGCAGAAGCACTCGCAATTGCGCGAAAAACTTGAAGAAGAATTGAAAGCGGGATTCAAGGACCTTGCGGACGGAGTGGGGCAAAAGCTTGCGGCACAGCAAGAATTGGCAGCAAAGCAGGAGGCGGCCCTTGCGAAACAGGATGAAACGCTCGCAAGGCAGGCCGAAAAAATTTCTGCAATAAGCGCGTTCGGCGCCCAAATCGCAGGGCTGCAGGACGTTACCGCGCAAACAAAATCGCAGCTGCAAGCCCTTCAAAGCGAACTCTCGCAATTGAAAGAAAACAACCAAATGGCGGCTCCCGCCGCAAACGCGCCCGAATTTGAAGGCAAGATTGCCGCACTCGGCGGAAGAATGGATAGATTGGAAAACACGCTTTCACAGATGGAACACGAGCTTGACGAGGCTGCGACCGCGTTGTTTGAAAAAGAGCGGGAAAAGGAAGAGGCGTTCCACGCCCAAATCCGCGGGGAAATCCAAAAAAGCTCCGGTTTGGGCCAAAGGCTTGCGAACTTGGAAGAACGCGTTTCAAAAGGCGTTACTGGAACCCCCACCGAAGGTGGGGGCGAGACCGAGAGAATGCTTGAAAGGTTGTCGAGCCATGTGGTTGGGGTGGAGGAGCAGTTCCGCAGGATTCAGGAGCGTTCCAAGGAGTTCGAGCAACGCTCGGCTGAGTCCGAGGAAGAGGTTAGTGCGTTGGAGGAGAAGCTTTACGCTCAATTCGTGAAGGAGAGCGGGGAAACGCGCACGATTATTGCCGAGTTGCAGGAGCAGGTGCGCTTGTTGGCCCAGAAGAATGCCGAGCTTGAGAGAAAAATTTCTGCTGGCACCGCAACGCAGAACGCAACCGACAATACTCCGCCAACACAGTGAAAAAGGGCGGGGGTTTCAAATGGAGCGTGAACGGACACGGGCTGACGCCCAAGCTATCTCCGTTGCAGAGCGGAACACGGGCTGGGCTTTCCGCGACCCGTGGCCGTTCAAAGAAATCGCGATAAAAGCGGGCTCCAAGCAACTTGCGGGCATCCTTTGCATTCCGCCGAAGGCCAAGGGCATTGTTGTTTTTGCGCATGGAAGCGGGAGCTCTCGGCAGAGCCCGCGGAACAAATTCGTCGCAAACGAGTTGCAGAAGGCGGGCTTTGCAACACTGCTTTTTGATTTGCTGACTCCCGAAGAGGACGCCGACTACCAAAACCGGTTCAACATTCCGCTTATTGCGCAGCGGCTTGCGCTTGTAGTGAACTGGCTCAAAACAAACCCGGCAACAGCGAAGCTGCAGGTTGGCTTGTTTGGGGCGAGCACTGGGAGTGCGGCTGCGTTGCAAGCGCATGCGCAATATTCCCTGCCCGTTTTTGCCATCGTGAGCCGGGGCGGAAGGCCCGACCTAGCGTTTGATTACCTTCCAAAAGTAAAAGCGCCCACGTTGTTGATTGTGGGAGGCGACGATTTGGAAGTGATTGGAATGAACAAGCGCGCGCTTGAAAATCTCTCCCGCCTCAAGGGCGATCAAAAGGGGCTGGAAATCGTTCCGGGAGCAACGCACTTGTTCGAAGAGCCGGGAAAACTCGAACAAGTGGCGAAGCTGGCGGTAAAATGGTTTGAAAAACACGCGGCGAACCGCAAATAAAAATTCAGCGGAAAAACGGTTGGCTTGAGTTTTTAAGCGGCTCAACGCCCACTCCTTGGGGGTTACGCCATGGAGCTTTTCGAGGACGCTGAAAACTCGCCGCCAACGGAGCATGTCGAGCATATTTTCATTGACGAGAGCGGGGATTTGGGCAAATATGGCTCTATTTATTTCACTATTGTGGCGCTTGCCACGCATTTGCCAGTTGCCCTTGGGAGAATAACGAAGAAAATACGGCAGCGGAAGCTGAAGAAGAAGCTGAGGGAGCTTTCGGAGATTAAGGCCAACAATTCGACCGATGCGATAAAGAAAAGCGTTCTTGGGATGATTGCCGGCTGCGATTGCTCGATTTCCGCAGTAGTAATACCTAAGGCGAAGGTTCGGGACGAGTTGTTTTTGCACAAGGAGCGGCTTTACAATTACCTGTGCGGGCTGCTGTTTGAGCACATTAGCCTGAACACAGACGTCGTGGACATAACGGTCGACCGGAAGCACGGGAACCTGCTTCTTCAAGAGGATTTCAACCGGTATGTAGAGTCCCGGATAAAAGGGAAGCACCGCTTGCTTAAGGTAAAAATAAGGCATTTGGAGTCCCACGCGTCAAGCGCGCTTCAGGCAGTCGACTTCGTGGCGTGGGCGGTGAACCGGAAGTTCACCCACCAAGATGCGGCGTATTACGAAATAATCAAATGCAAGATAAGAAACGCCGGAAAAGAAGAAATCTGGAAATGAGAAACAGAAGCGGACCCAAAGCCGGCTTTTTGTGTGCACCATCCGGTGCACGCCAGCGCCTTGGACTTACCCGCCGATAAGATATGCGCGGCGGAGTTTAAAAAATTGCCGCAAGCGTTTTTGTGCAACAAAATCAGAGCGCGCCAAGGGAAAGCTCGAGCTTTTTTGCCGCGGCAAGCAGCCTGTCCCTTGCGGGATTAGGCGCGGGATGCGCGTCTTGTTTGGCGAAGTTGCGCGCCTCGGCCTCTGATAAAAAAGTCACGCATTCAATCGGTTTGGCCATTTTTCAACAACTTTAAGCTTCAAAGATTTTTTTGTTTCAATGAACGAACACGGGTCGCGGAATCCGTGGCTTTTAAGATACTTCGGCTGCGGTCGAAGATTTGCAAGCTTCGCTTGCAACCGGGCCGAGGAGCGACCCGAATTTGCAATGTGCGACCCGTGGCGATTCGAGATGCTTGCATTGAAGCCACGGGCTTTAGCCCGTGGTC
>DAHXMR010000002.1 GCA_027371655.1 Microcaldota archaeon | reverse complement strand
TCGGCCGGGGAGCGCGCCCGCACGCTCAACAGGGAGCTTCCATTCGCTTTGCGCCACCTATCTTCGCAGATAAAGGCTGGCGTGAGCTTCCACCGCGCGCTCAAGTCCGTGGCAAGCGCGGACTACGGCCTTCTCAGCGTGGAATTCAGGCGCGTGCTGCGCGACCTGGACAAGGGGTCGAGCACTGAAGTCGCGCTTTCCGACCTCGCCGCGCGCACCAAGTCGGTGGGCCTGCGCAAGGCCATGGTGCAGATAATCCGCGCCCTCAAGACCGGCGGCAACCTGTCGGAAATAATAGGCAGCATCGCCGAAGACGTTTCCTTCGAATCGAGGGCGCTTGTGCGCGACTTCGTGGAAATGCTGAACATAGTCAACGTCATGTACATAATGGTCGGCGTGGTCGCGCCGGTTGTGATAACCATTTTGAGCGCGGTCGCGCAGCTGCCGATGCTCGGCCTTTCGGTGCCCTTCACGCTCATAGTCCTGGTGTTCGTGGGCGACATTTTCGCCATGCTTGGAATGGTTTACATAATAGCGAGGATGGAGCCGGAGTAAATTTGCGTTTTCGGGGTTTTTGAAAAAAATGGCGTCGTTTTTGGAAGGATTGCAGGACCGCTACAAGTCGATGGAAAAATACTATTCGGCAACCGGCTTCGCCCTCAGCTTCCGCACATTCATAATCGTCATGTTCGCCGCGGCGGTTGCCGCGGCGGTGCTGATTTCCGTCCTCCTGAAGCTTTTGCCCGAGGAATTCCAAAACGACCCCTTCCTTCCCGCGGTCAGCTTTTTCACGGTGCTGGGCCTTGTGGTGGGCTACCCGCTCAACGTAAGGGCCACGCGCATCGAGCGCGTGGAAAACGCGGTCCCCGACGCGCTCAAGCACATGGCCGCGGTGCTCCGCTCCGGGGGCACGACCGAGGCCGCGCTTGAGGAGGTTTCGCTCTCGGACTACGGGCCGCTGAGCGACGATTTGGGCAAAGGGCTGCGCATGATGCGCGAGGGGAAAACGTTCGACGACGCGTTCTACGAGGTTGCCGCGAACTCCGGTTCCCAGCTTTTGCAGCGGGTGACCATAATCATACTCGACGCGCGCAAGGC
>DAHXMR010000262.1 GCA_027371655.1 Microcaldota archaeon | reverse complement strand
CGTTATTTTTGTTTCGATTATTGCCATTGCGTTGTGTCACTTTTTTTCAGAAGCTTGCAAGCCTTATTATCGACGAGAAAATGCCGGAGAAAAAGTCTAGCACTCCCTCAAGCAGCCCGCGGCCCTGTTTGGCCTGCAGGTATGGCGTGGGAATCGCGTCGGTTTCGTTGCTTTGGTTAGTCTGGTTGTCTGCGAAAATTTTTTTCACGGGCGTGGCGGTTGGCGCGGGCGTAGGCGCCGGGGTTGCGAATTCGCCGTCTTGGGAGTAGCCGTCGGGGGGTATTTGTTCATCGCCTGCCGCGGCGGGTTCGGGCGTAATTGTTTCGGCCGCATCGCTTGGAACCGGAGTTGGAATTGGCGTGGGCAGCGTTGATTCGAACGGGACTGCGGTGGGCAAACTTGCCAGCGCGTGTGCTATGATGCCGATTGTTTCGGGCGTGCAGTTGGTGGTGTTTGCCGCGTCCCACGCGCGCGCACGGATGACGAACAGGCCCGCGCTTGGGGGGGGACCACAGGTCGTGCCATTGCGATACGCCTATGGCGCCGCTCCAGCTCGTGCCGTTGTCGCGGGAGATTTCCACGCCCCCCGCGGGGTAGCTTTCGTTGTCGGGCGTGGTGGTGCCGTGGAATTCCACGACTTCGCCGACCGCGGGCCGGTCGTTTGATACGGAAAGCGTGCAGTTTGGAGCTGCCGCAAGCCCGGCAAGGCAGAAAAGTGTGGCGGCGCAAGCCGCGAGAAGGATGTTCATTTTTCTTTCCTTATCCAGTCCAAATCGTTTCGGTAAAAAGTGCGTATGTCGGAGAGTTTTTCGCGCAGCATAAGCGGCCGCTCAAGTGACAGGCCCCATGCGAGCACTTTTTGGGTTATGCCAAGGGGCTTTGTGACCTCGGGGCGGAAAATCCCTGCGCCGCCCAGTTCCAGCCATTCCTTGCGCTCCTCGAACCATATGTCCACTTCGGCGCTTGGCTCGGTGTACGGGAAGTATCCCGGCCTCACGCGGACTTTGGGAAATCCAAGTTTTGCGAAAAATGTTTT
>DAHXMR010000255.1 GCA_027371655.1 Microcaldota archaeon | reverse complement strand
AACGCGAATTCCAAGCCCGCGCACGCACACGACGCCAGGGCTATTGCGGCAACGGCCTTTTCAAACGGCATTGCAAGCCCGATTCGTTCCAATTCCTCTTCGAACATTTTTGTTGAAAACCCCCAGTTTCCCCTAGCGCGGATTTCATCATGCGGACGTTATTGTCGGCGGCGAGCGGCTTTTGGCGAAAAGGAGTATCGCCGCGTTTATCGCGGGAAACACCAACAGGAACGCCGCCATAACGTCCTGGGGCGAAAGGCGCGTGTCCAAAAAAAGCGAGCCCACCGAGGCGTATGCCGAGAAAAAGGCGGGGATTATGCAGCTTGAGGTTATGAAAAGCATTCCCGAAAACGCGGTCTTGGCCGCGAACTCGCGCGCCTGCGCCCGCTGCATGGACGAAAGCTCGGATGCGAGCTTTTGCAGGCCCTCGCCTGTCAAGCCGTATTCGTACGCGAACGCCAGCTGCGCCGCGGCGCGCTTTGCGTGGACGGAGTCCACGCGCTCGCCGAATTCGCGCAATGCATCGTTCATCGGCATCCCCCGCGAACAGTCCTGCAGAACGCGCGAAAGTTCGGCCGAAAGCTCGCCGAAGCCCCCGCGGCTTGCGAACTCAAGGCTTTTCTCGAAATTGGGGTTGAACATCATGCTTGCGTGCACGGCGCGCAATGCAACCGACAAATCGCGCTCGATCCTCGCCCCCCGCGCTTTCGCAAGATGCGCGGGAAACCTCAGAAGCGCGAAAAACGAGGCGGAAAAAAGCAAAAGCCCAACTGCCGCTGAGCCGAAAAAATCGAGCGCCAACAGCGCGCAAGGGAATGCAAGCAGGGAAACCGCGGCGGAGGCTGCAAGCGAGAACGAGAGGAATTCCTGCGCCGTGAACGGCAGCGCGGCCTGCGAAATGTTCCCGCGCAGGCGCAGCAGGGAATCGCGTGAAAAGAAACGCGCGGCACCCGCCCTCTGGCCCACGGTGCGGACGAGGGCGGAAAAGCTTTCGCCCGCCATCGGTATAACGCGGTTTTGCAATCGCGCGCTTTTATTGCTTTGCGCACCCCGCGCGGAAGCCAACAACACTGTTTTAAAACGGCAAACGCCCAATAATGCCGCTGAACAGAATCCACCTTAGAAAGAGGCGTTTTTGAACATGACCAAGGTCGGGCACGAGATAGTGCACAATTGCAGGCGCTGCTTTTCGGACAACGGGTACGGTATACGGCTTGTCGAGGAAAACGGCGTGTTCATATGCAGCCACGACCGCACGCACAGGTTCGTGCTGAAAAACGGGTTCATGGAAAAAATCTGATTCCTGGGATTGCGGGGCTTGCATTTTATTGCCCCGGTGCTTTTGAAACAATGGTGCTTTTGTAAAATGGCTGAAGACAAAAAGGAAGTCTCCGAGGCGGAGTTGGACGCACTGTTCGAAAAGGCCGCCAAGGAAGGCGCGGTGCTCGCGCTTTTGCACTTCGACGCCCACGGCCCGGACGAGAAAACCGTGCGCGACCTGCTTGTCGACTCCGTGTCAAGGCTCACCAAGGAGCCCGGCGTGATTTACTGCAAGGGCGAAATAGAGGAATCCATCCAGTCGCAGGAATTGTACTCCTCGTGCGCGGAGGTCAAGGTCATGGCGGAGTCGTTCCAGGACATTTTGAACGTCTGCCTGAAATACACGCCGATTGCGGCCGAAATCCTGAAGCCCAACGAAATAAGGCTGTCGCTTGAAGAGGCGCAAAGCTGCCTCCTTGACGCGTCGCAGACCTCGCAGGACTACACCAACTACGTGCTGCAAAAAGTGCTTCCCCCCGAGGAACTGCAGAAGTTCAACGAGAAACTGAAGCGCCACGCGGAAATAGGCGCAAAGCTCGTTGAAAAGGCGCACAAGGAAGAAAAACAGTAAAAATTTCTTCCGGTTTTTTGCGCGGGATGAGGAAGGCCCGCGGCGGGTTTCTTTTTTTATTTAGTGAACACTTGGGCGCACATTCCCTTGTCGCACGCGCAGTAGCCGCCGCCGCAGTCGAACGTGCCGGGGCGGCATTCCTGCGTGCAGTAAACGTCGGAGCAGTCGGGCGCGGATTTGGCGTTGGTGCACGACGAGGCGTGGCAGCAGGTGGATTTCACGCAGTCCGAGTCCTGGGTGCACGAGTTTTTCTGCATCGAACCGCCAACCTCGGATTTGACGGCCAGCTCCCCGTTCTGCACGCCGAACGATTCCTCGGCGAGGGTTTTGGCCGGCGAAGACGCGCTTTCCACGCCGTTCACGCGAAGCACGAAGCTGCCCTTGTCAACGGGCTCGAAAAACGCCACGACCGAATATCCGCACGCGCCTGCGCACTGGGAACCGCTTTCCGCGGGCGTGCCGGAGTCCTTTTCCAAAAGCGTCATCACAGGAACGCCCCCCTCGTTGGAAAAATTGGCGCCAACGGAAACGTTGGAGCAGCACTTGTATTCCAAAAAATGCGTGGCCTTCAGGATTTTTCCCGCGGAAAGCTCAAGCGCGACCGAGTTGGCGTTTTCACGGGACTGCAAAAAAACGGTTTGCGACATTGGGAAAACCGCGCTGCTTGAAAGCGAAAGCCCGCGCGCGGGGGGAACGCCCTCGTCGGAAATGCACCCCGAAAACACAAGCGCCGCGGCAACAAACAACAAGGCGGCGCGATTGCGCGCAAAGCAAAAGAAGAGTTTTTGAAACACCGAAAAACCCACACCGCTTCTTTTTCCCTATATGCCAGAAAGTTATTGCTTGGGCGGGTGCAACGCGATCGCGTTTTCCACTATCGCCGCGTACGCCGGCCGCGTGATGGAAATGCCGACAATCACGCCCAAAATCACGGAAAGCGCAAATCCCATTATCTCAACTATTCCCGACAAAAGCAGTGGAAGCATCGCCACTATGGCGACTCCGGCGGTCGTGAAAATTATCTTGAACCCGCGCTTGACGCGCTCCTTCAATTCGCGGTCCTCGCTGCGCACAATCTCCTCCTCGTTCGCGCTCTTCTTGCGCAAAAGCTCGTCCGTGAGGATGATCTGGTTGTCCACGCCCGAGCCCATCATGGAGATTATTCCGGCCATCGCGCTCAAGTCGAGGGTGCCTATGGTGCCGATTATCGTCACCGTGATGAGGATTTCTGCGGAACTCACCAGGATTATGGGAAGCGCAAGCTCCAGCCTGCCGTAACGCGCGACTATGACCAAGCTGACCGCAATGACCGCGAACACCACGGCAACCCAGCTGTACTCCAAAAACTTTTCGCCCAAAGTCGGCGCTACGGTGAACGAGCTTCCCACAACGGTGCTGACCGGAAGGCGGCCGCCGGAAATAACGCTCTTCAATTCCTTTATCTCGTTCTTGGCGTTCTTCTCCTGCTCCGCGCTGGTGGCGCCGCTTGCGCTTCCCGACACCTGGTAAAACGAGTTCACCGTGCCGTCGGCAAGGCTCGCGCTCAAAATCGGCCCGGACAAAAGCCCGATGGCCTTCCACTTGGAAACAAACGCGCTTGCGCCAGCCTGGGACAACCCCTGCTTCTGCGAGAAAATCGAAGGCGTCAAATCATCGGAGGAAAACTCGGACACGTTCAAGCCCGCCTTCGACAGCACAAGCGCGGCCTTGGGGCTGGTTACGCTCAGATTCGCGGGGACTATCGCCTTGGAAACCGAACCGTTCTTTGCAAGCGCAAGCAACTCCTCGACCCCGGTGCCCTGCTCCAAATCCTCTATGAAAAACAATGGAATATCCGCGCCCTCCTCGTGCAACGCCGCGCGAACCGCGTCCTCCGCCCCGCCCGCGCCCAAAATCCCGTTGCCGGAAACCTGCACCTGGCTCCTTTTCAAAACAACTATGGAATTCTGCGGCCTGTCCAAAAACATGTAAACCGGATACTCGCCCTTGCCGAGGGCCACCTTTGAAAAGCGCTCCGCGCCCTCGCGAGTGGCGGCAAAAGCAAGCTCCCAGCGGAACGCCCCGGTTGAATCCGCATAAACGCGCTCGCCCTGCGGCCCGCCGATTGCGCCCGGCATTATCTGCGAGCCGTCCAGCGCGACCTTGCCGTCGATGATCGCCTCGAACCGGCCCTGCTCGCGCAGGATGCGCTGCACGCTCTTGACCGCCTCGGCGTCCGCCCGCGGAATCTCCACTATTATCTGGCTGTCCCCAAGCGGCCGCACCACGGCCTGCGACATGCCGTACTTGTTGATGCGCAACTTGACCATTTCCACCATCTGGTCCATCGTCGCCGCGTCAACCGCCTTCTCCAAAGAAATGGGAATGCGCACGCCGCCCTTGAACTCGATGCCCTCGGAAACCCCGTGCACGGCAACCGCAACCAGGCAGACGGCAATCACCGCCAAAAACAGCTGCACGCGCCAATTCTTCAACAAAACGCCAAAATCAAACATTTCCCAAAAAACCTTCGTTCATATAAAAAAATCACAAGCGCGCCCCAAGCTTCTTTTTCTCAAGCTTCTCCGCGTGGTCCAAAACCAGCACCGCGTTGAAGCCCCACGTTGCGAAAAAGTCCGCGCACGCGCCGATTACCGCGACCGCGCCAATCTGGAAGTAAGTCTGCACGTTGAGCACGACCGACAATACAAGCAGCACGCCGAACGCCGCGATTGTCGTGAAGTTCATCATGAAACCAGTCTTCATCGACTCGAACGCCCGCTCCGACGCGTGGCCCTCCGAACGCTTCAGCACCCGCATCGTAAGCATCACGTCCGTATCCAGCGAAAACCCGATAAGCATCATAAGCGCGGCAATCGAGGCAAGCGTGATGGGAATGCCCAAAACGCCCATGACCCCCGCGGTAATCGTAATGTCAGCAACGGCGCCGAAAATAACCGCCATCGACGGGACAACGGAACGGAAAACCAGGAAAACAATTATGGACGACAACAGGAACGACCACAGGATTACATCGCCCGCGCGCTGGAGGAAAAACTTGCTCAGGCTGGAACCGACCTCGTTCACCGAATACTCGCGCACGGAAACCGACTTCTTGACCACCGCAAGCACCTTGTCAACGTAACCCTCGCGGCTGTCCGCAAACGCCTTTTCCGCAACCGAAACCGCAGACTCCGCGTCGGACGGCACGGTTTCCAGCGAACCCGAATCGCGCACAACCTCCCGCGCCTTCGCCAAAACGCCTGCCGAAAGCAACGCAGCCTTCTTCTCCAAGTCAGGCGACCGCGCGGCAACCGCGGGATCCGAAGAATCGCGCGCGGAAAGCAAACTCAACTCAACCGAAGACAACTGGTCGTTCAAGGAATGCAAATCCGCCAAAGCCGACTGCGCCGCCTCCAAAGACTTGCTGTTCCCAAGCTCCACTTCCACGCCCTTGCCCCCAAGCGGCGAGTCGAAAACGCGGACCGAAACGTCCTCCGAAAAAGACGAAAGCGCGGCAGGCAAGCCCGCAACATTCGGATTCGCGTCGTTCGTCTGAATCTGAAGAAGAAGCCCGCCCTTCAAATCCACCCCCGGCTTTAGGGGGAACAAAAACAAGAGCGACACTATAGAGAAGGCAAGCAAAGCCAGCGGAAAAACCATCAACCGCTTGTAATCATGCAAATAAGGATTCGGCAACTTCATCTTACACAAAACCTGAAAACGGGCCTTACAAGCCCGCAAAAACAATAACCAATAAACCCTAAAACAACGAACACGACAAAGCAAAAACGAAAAAACCCCACCTTGAACGCGGGCAAAAAACCAACTAAATAAATAATCCCAACCCTTAAAATAACCTAACTATTCCCGTGCAGGGGTAGCAAAGCTTGGTCAAATGCGTAGGACTCAGATCGCACAACTTCCCTTGAAAAGGAAACCGGGAAGCCCGCGCGAGACATCCTATCTCTCAGGAGTTCGAGGGTTCAAAACCCAAAGAGGGGAGGAAGACCTCCTCCCCCCTTAAGGGGTTATTCCCCCTCCTCAAACGCAAAAAAAAATATTTACGCGTTTTGAGGGGGGATGAGTAACCCCTTAGAGAAGGGGGCACTCCCCCTTCTCTTGGGGTGAAAATCCCTCCCCCTGCACTTAAATTCGTGCGCTGAACTCATAGGCATGGAGGGGAACGGTAATGCAAAACTATTCAGCAAAAAACGTTGATGAATACATTGCAAGCGCCCCGAAAGAAGCCCGACCTAAACTCAGGGAGCTAAGAGCGGCAATAAAATCGGCCGTGCCAAAGGCGGAAGAGGGAATAAGCTGGGGCGTGCCGTTCTACAAATATCACGGCCTTCTTGCCGGATTTGTCGCAGTCAAAAACCACGTTGACTTTGGCTTGGCATTCGCGCTGGAAGGTAAGGATCGCGAAATGCTTGAAAAAAAAGGTTACCTGACCGGGAAAAAAACCATACAAATCAAGTTCGACCAAAAAGTGCCGGCCGCCACGATAACGCAAATTGTGAAAGCGAAAGCAAAAACGAACGAAGCCAAAAGAGCGATGAAATGAACACCGATTGAGACTCGGTTGTGTCTTAGAACATCCCCCCCGCCCCGCATTATCCTTGGAATTATGCAAGCCTCCCGCTAGCGATTGTTTGAAAAATTAAAAAAAAGATTTTATCCCCCCAGCGCAAGCGGGGGGAATTGCAAAGTTTTGCAAAAAGAGGTTTTTGGCAAAAAGCCGCCGAAAAAGCTTTTGAACTTAAACTTTTTTGACGTTTTTTGCGCGTGGGCCGCGTTCGCTTTGCTCCACTTCGTATTCGACCGCGTCGCCGACCGCCAGTGCCGCGCCGCCTTCGATTGCCGTGGTGTGCACGTACACGTCTTTGCCGTCGTCTCCGGTGATGAAGCCGAAACCGCGGCCGTCATTGAACATCTTCACTTTTCCTTTCATAGATATACCACCAATTTTTCGATGCATTGTTTAGAAGCGCGGGGAATATAAAATTCTGCTTTGCGGCGCGAACCGGCAACCCGGCCCCCCAGGCGAGTGCTCAGCCGCGGTGGCCGAATTTTGTCTGGATTTGCCCCGCGTTTTGCACAAGCGGCGGGGACACGCGGTAGATTGTCCAGAAGAAGTCAACGTATCCCTGCACTTTGGGGTCCATTTCTATCGGGCCGTCCGCTGTGGCGTTGTTCCATCCTTCGAGCACCATTTTGTATTTGGGGCCGTAGGAGGGCACTTTCCATTTTGCCCAGTCCGCGTCGGTGATGGGCTGGACGGACCATTTGCCTGTTGAGCCGCCGAAGTCCCAGGTGCCTTGTTGGGACATGCTTATTGTTTGATACGACGTGCCCTCTGCGCCTGCTCCTCCCGCGTCGTAGAAAATGCGCGAGGAGTAAACCGACCAGGTTCCGACCAAAGCATCGTTTGTTGGCGCTGCGGAGTTCGATGCAGTTGGCGCAGGCGTGCTTGCCGGCTGCTGGGTTGAAATGCGCTGGGGCGGGGAAGGCGGTTGGCTTGTCCCGTTTTCGAATACTCCAAGGCCCTGCACTTCTGTTGGCGCCGTTTGCCCCGAAAGCGTGGGAGCCGCAGCGCTTGCCGCGGGTTGCTGCGTTGGCGCCGCAGTTGGAGCGGATTGTTGTTGGGGCGTGGAAACACAGCCAAAAAGCGAAATTGCAAGCAAAAGCATTGCCAACGCGGTTATCGGGCGGTTTGAGGCATTCATTTTTTTCAACCCTTTTTTTGTTGACTTATTTTAGTTCTTATTGAGGAACGGGAATGGGGGGAATTGCGGGCGGCGCAGATGGCGCGTTGGCTCCTGTGGCGGTTATGGTGCAGTCTCCGTCCACTTGGATTGCGTATCCAATGCCGGGCTGCAATTGCCTTGTTTGCGCCCATTGGCCTTGGGTTGTGCCGTATGCGTAGGGGCCGGATTTGATTATGCAGTTGCTTTTCAGCGCGTTTGAGTCGAGGAATGCCCGTGTTTGCACGCTGACGAAGTTCCAGCCTTGTTTGAGGCTTAGTTTTTGTGCGGGCTCGTAGTCTCCGTAGTATTTTATCGCGCATTCGACCGGCGAATACGCCCACACGCCTTGGCCCGCGAGCGTTTGGGGGGTGTTGAGGCTGGATTGTTCGTATGCTTGGGACGCCCAGTTGTAGGTGTAGGCGTCGAGGGCGGGGCATTGGCTGTACCAGCTTGAGGGGTTTTTGAACGGGGGCGCGATGAGGTTCCAGCCTTGGTGGATGCCGACGCTGAGCGAGGCAACCGCGCTTTGGCCCGGCAATGCCGGCGGGGAGCCCCCCACGTTTGCGGGGCTTGCGCCTGTTGCCAACTGGCCGCATGCGCCGGTGAACGGGTCGATTGTGAGGTTGGATTTGCATTTCATGTTTTGGCACGGATATTGGTCCTGGCCGCCGCAGGCGAATTTGCCGGCATTTGCGTTGCTTGTGTTGATTGGGGTCGTGGTGGTGCACGCTCCGGTAATCGCGTCTTTTTCAAATCCTTGCTTGCAGCCATTCGCACACGGATACTGGTCCTGACCGCCACAATTTGTGCTTGGCGCGGGCGTTGGGGTTGCCGCAAGTGCGTTGCATGCCCCGGTAATTACGTCCTTGGCGAATCCTTTGTTGCAGCCGTTGGCGCAGGGGTATTGGTTTTGCCCGCCGCAGGTGGTGCTGCTTGGAGCCGTTGTTGGGTTTTCGGTTGTGACGGTGCAGGCGCCCGTAATTGAGTCTTTGGCAAAGCCTTGCTTGCAACCGGTTGCACAGGGGTATTGGTCTTGCCCACCACAATTTCCGCTGGGCGCGGGAGTTGCCGTTGGTTGAACGGTCGGGTTTTGTTGTGTGGGCGCGGGAGTGATTGTGGCCGTTTGGTTTGGCGCGGGCGTTGGAGTGGCGGTTGGCGTTGGGTTTTCAGGTTGGGCGCAAGTCAGGTTGTATAGTTGTTGCGCGCCGGGGTCTCGCACTGCGCTTACGGGTACGACGTCTGACGCGGCCCAGAATCCGGGGAGTATTTTGCAGGGCAGCACCGCGCCGTCGTCGGCGAAGATTTCCACGCCAATCGTGCGTTCGGTGTCGTTGCAGGAGAATTGGTAATGGCAGTTTGCGGTCCAGTCCATTTCGCTTTGCGTGTGCACCAACACCGTTCCTTGCAGGTAGCTTTGTTTGGGTTGGGGGTCGGAGCCGGACAAGTCGCACCACACGCTTACTTTGGCGTTGGGGCCAAGGCCGGGGTAGGAAACGTTGCCTTCTATTACGACGAGGCCGGGTTTTTGGTAGAGCAGATTTGCGCCCTGGTTGGGGGACTGCCCGGAGCCGATGATGCCATAAATCTTCTGCGTTTCTGGGTTGGTCGCAAAAGTGGAGTTGGGCGAATTCGCCTGGTAAATCGAATCAAGGTCTATTGAAGAGGGGGTGATGCCGAGGATGAAGCAGTCGCCCTGCGCCCCTGCCTGCGGTTGCGCCGCGATGAGAAGCGGGGACAGCAACGCGAGCATTGCAAGAATCATGCGTGTGCGCACAGATTAAGCCTACCTCCCGAAAAGGCTTACTTGCGCGAGGTGTATTAAATTTTGCTTTGAAATCTTGCTGTTCGTTCCAGTGCGCCCGGTGCAATTCGGTTGCCAAAATCCGCTGAAGGGATTTGAAAGGCGCCCGGATTTTGTCCGCCGCACTTAATCCAATTTTTTCAGTCTATGTTAGCCCGCTTTAGCAGCAGGGAGTTTGTCACGACCGACACGCTTGACAGCGCCATGGCGCCGCCTGCGATTATGGGGGACAAAAGCATTCCCGTGAACGGGTAAAGCACGCCCGCGGCGATTGGGATTCCAAGCGTGTTGTATGCCATTGCCCAGAACATGTTTTGCTTGATTTTCCCTATTGTCGCGCGGCCCAAGCGGATTGCGCGCACCGCGTCCATCAAGTCGCTTTTCATCAGCACCACGGAGCCGGTTTCAATGGCAACGTCGGTGCCGGAGCCTATGGCGATTCCAACGTCCGCGGCGGCAAGCGCGGGCGCGTCGTTTACCCCGTCGCCGACCATTGCCACCATGCGGCCTTTTTTCTGCAATTTTTTGACGTAAGACGCCTTGTCCTGGGGAAGCACGTGCGCGAAAACGTTTGAAATGCCCGCCTGTTTTGCGATGGCGTTTGCCGTGCGCTCGTTGTCCCCGGTAATCATCCAGCAGTTTATGCCCATTTTTTCCAAGCGCGCCACCGCTTCCCGCGAGGTGGGCTTTATGGGGTCCGCGACCGCGATTGCGCCAAGAATCGCGCTTCCCGAAATCAATACCATGACCGTTTTGCCTTGGGCTTCGAGGGATTCTATTTCCCGCATTTGCACGGCTGTTGGCTTGGCGTGCTCTTTTGCGAAATTGGGGCTGCCAAGCACGAGCTTCTTTCCCGCCACGATGCCGGTAATGCCCTTGCCCGAAACCGCCTTGAAGCCCGCCACCTGCCTGAACGCGAGCTTGCGTTTTTGCGCTTCGTTGACCACCGCCTCCGCCAACGGGTGCTCGGATTGTTTTTCAATCGATGCGGCAAGGGACAAGACTTCTTTTTCGGTTGCCTTGAATGCCAGCACGTCTGTGACCGCGGGCTTGCCCTGCGTTATGGTGCCGGTCTTGTCGAAAATGACCGCGTTGATGGCGTGCATTTTTTCAAGCGATTGCGCGTCCTTGAACAATATGCCGCGCTGGGCGCCCATGCCCGTGCCCACCATTATCGCGGTGGGCGTGGCAAGGCCGAGGGCGCACGGGCAGGCGATGACAAGCACGGCGACGGATGTCAAAACCGCGAAGCCAAGCGTGGCGTGGAAAACGAAATACCAGCTTGCAAACGTAACGATTGCGATTCCCACGACAACGGGCACGAACACCGCGCTTACGGAGTCTGCAAACCGCTGTATTGGCGCCTTGCTTCCCTGGGCTTCTTCCACGAGCTTCACTATTTGGGCAAGCGTGCTTTCGCTCCCCGCGCGGGTGACTTTGAAGCGGAATGCGCCCAGCTTGTTGATGGTGCCCCCGGTCACCTGCGCGCCCTTGCGTTTTTCCACGGGCATGCTTTCGCCGGTAATCATGCTTTCATCCACAGACGAGTCGCCCCAAACGACAACGCCGTCCGCGGGAACGCGCGAGCCGGGCTTGACTATCACGATGTCGCCTGCAACAAGCTCGCTTGCGGGAATCTCGACTTCCGCCTTTCCCCGCAGCACTGTCGCCTTTTTGGGCGAGAGGTCGAGCAGCTTCCTTATCGCGGAGCTGGCCCTGCCCTTGGCGCGCGCCTCAAGGTATTTTCCAAGCAGGACCAGCGTGATGAGCGAGGCGGAGACCTCGAAGTATTGTTCCATAACCAGCCCGGCAAGCGCGGCAAGGCTGTAGAAATATGCCGCGCTTGT
>DAHXMR010000244.1 GCA_027371655.1 Microcaldota archaeon | reverse complement strand
GAGCTGAAAAAAAGCATTTCAGACCTTCAAACGCTTGTAGAAAAGTGCGCCACCAAGGACGAACTGCGCGAACTCAAATACGTGCTTGATACGATTAACCCGCTTGATTATGCGACCATAAGCCAGGTCAAGGAATTGCTCGACGAGCGGTTGGGCACTAGGAAGTAGTTTTTCCTGTTTTTCTTTTTCGCTGATTTTTGTCAAGTTGTTTTTATCCGCCCTGCTTGTGGCGCATTGCGCCGGCGTAGTATTGCGCGATTCTTTCGGGGTATCTTGGCCCCATGCCGGGGCCGGTGCAGAGGTATGCGGGGAAGATGCTGTCGCAGGCTTCCTGCATTGCCTGCTTGACGTCCATTCCGCCCACCACTTTGCGGGCGGCAAGGCTGGCGGTTCCCACGCCGCGGTTGTAGCTGAAGAACGTGAGCGTTGCAAGCGCGCCGCCTTTTGCGCCTATTCCTTTCACCGTGTCGTAGTCGTTTGCGAGGTGCTTTGTGCCTGCGTCTATGTTTGGATCAAGCGAGGAGCAGCTTCCGCCGCAGTCGTCAACTTGCATTATGCCGCCGCTGTTGCCGGGGTCGGGGTCGCATCCGCTTTCGGTCATCATGAGCGCGAGCACGAGTTCCTTGTCGAAACCGCGCTTGCGAAGGCCGTTTTGGTTCATGTATTTGTCGAGTATCGCGTTCATCGAGGGGTCGTAGCATGCGGGCGAGAGGTCGGAGCCGGTTCCGGCCTCGTTTTTCCAGTATGCGAGGAACATCTTGCCAAGGCTTCCGCCCGAGCAGTTGGCAACAATCACGTTTTCAGTGGGCTCGGCGCTTGGCGCCGGGCCTGCCGACGGGCTTGCGCTTGCGTCGTCGCATTTTATCAGGCGCACGCCCTTGTAGAAGTGGCTTTTGATGCCCGTGGGCTTGATGCTCACCGGCGCGTCGCCGGAGCCTATGGTCCTGCCTCCGCCTACGTATATTTCAACGTGGGTGATCGTTCCCGGCGGGAAGTCGCCGTACGTTCCCGTGTAGAACACCAAATCGCCGGGCTTGAGGTCGGCGAAGTTGTTTATGACTTTGCCGCCTTTCGCCTGGGCGTCGATGAACACCTGGGGCGCCCACGCGGAGCCGCTGAAGCTCACTCCGGCTTCGCGGAACACGGTGCCCGCGTAGCATGCGCATCCGGGCGAGGGGCATCCGAAGTCGCCGGGCATTTGCCCCAGGTGGCTTTGGGCTTTTTGCAGCACTGTGTTGGCGGTGGCGCAGTTTGTCAGGGGTATCCCCTGGCCGCCGGTCAGGTCCTGGTGGATGACGGTTATTTGCACTGGGACTTTGAATATTTTGGAGGGGTGGCTTGGGAAGCCGAGCGTGAGGGTGCCGGAAATCTTGTCGAAGGGGTAGAGCCCGCATTCGATTATCGTTGGGGAAAAGTTGAGCGTGATTTGCAGGGCGCAGTTGCGTATGGACGATTTCGACGAGAATGGGTAGTCGGTCATTTTGCCGGAGAAGGCGATGTCGTCGGATGGGTTGTAGCCGAATTGGTCCAGCGGGATGGAGAACTTTGCCATTGGCGCGTTTTCGCTTATTTGCAGTTGTATTGTTGAAAGCCTGGAATAGTTGATGGGCGTTTGCCGCTTGCAGGTGGCCGGGTCCTGCACGCCGCTCCACGAGGGCTGGCCGGCCTGCCACGAGGGCTGCCCGAGCCCAAGTTGCTCTGAAATGTCGTCCGTCGCGTTCATGTAGTCCGCGATTTCCTCGGCAACTGCCTGCAGGTCGTAGTCGGACAGGTCGCTTGAATTCAGTTCCGCAAGCGCCTGGCGCGCGGCTTCTATTGCAAGGGGCGCCTGGGGGTGGGTGTCAATCCATTCCGGGTCGAGGTAGGGCGTGTCGTTCACGGGGATGGATGCGGCAACGAATATGTTGGCTATTGTTTGCGTGGTGTTTCCGATCGGGAGTATTGTGGGGCCGTGCTTGATTTTTTCGCCGGGCAAAAGCGAGTAGGTGGCCAATGCCATGGTTTGCGAAAGGGGCTGGAAGCTGTCGGCGAAGCTTGCGTCGTAAACCGTTATTCCCATCCCTTGGGGAATCGCGTC
>DAHXMR010000232.1 GCA_027371655.1 Microcaldota archaeon | reverse complement strand
TTTTCTTTCTCACGCCCAAAATTTCGCAGCACGAAATCGCCTGCAACGTGGTCGCGGGAATCGCAGCAAAATACGAGGGCGAAGAAGCGGTTTCATCACTGCGCGCGGTCGACTTCGTGGGCAGGCGGCACATGTGCCTCGACGACGTTGTGCGCGAAAGCGACGCGTTCTACGAGCTTTGCAACCGCAGGAAAAAGCGCAACACCTGTGAATATTATTCAAACTCAAAAAAGAGGCCCGGCCAGGGCACCCTCGGCACGCCGCGGCACGAGGAATTGGTTTCCGAATGCGGCCGGGTGTGCTCCCACCACGAGCTTTTTTCAGAGTGCAAGAAAAGCTCGCTTTGCCCCTACGAAATAGCCACGAAAATCGCCCGCAAGTCAAACGTGGTAATCGCGGACTACCACCACATTTTCGCGCCGGCTGTTCGCGACGTTTTCCTCGCCCGCATCGAGAAGCTTGTGGAAAACTCGGTGGTAATAGTTGACGAGGCGCACAACCTTCCGTCCCGCGTGCGCGAGCATTTGGGCTCCACATTGAAGCAGAAGACGATAGAGCGCGCGTCGCAGGAGGCAAGGGCGCTTGGCAACGAGGAGCTTGAAAAGTCGCTTTTGCATTTTGCGCAAGGATACTCGGCGCTCAAGCACAAATTGCTCAAAAAAGTGGAAGAGGTGTTTGTCGAGCCAGAGGAATTGGAGGACGCGGCGGGAATGGGGGCGGAGGAATCTTCGCGCAGGCTCGCCGATTGCGGAATGGAGTTTTTGGAGCGCTTCAACAAGAGCAAGTCCGCGTCGTTGCGCGTGGGCGCTTTTTTGCAGAACTGGCACGAGCACGCGGGGGCCAAGGAATACGTGCAAATAGTGCACCGCGAGCGCGGCCTGCGATTGTGCTGCCTTGACGCCGCCAAGGCCACGAAGGTTTTGAACAACGCGCGCGCTTCGGTTTCTATGAGCGGCACCCTGATGCCCCTTGAATACTACCGCGACATCCTCGGGCTTGACGGGGGCCGCACAATCCTCAAGGAATACCCGTCGCCGTTTGAAAAGGAGCACAAGTTGAATGTGATAATCAACTCGGTGACCACGCGCTACGCAATGCGCTCGCAGTCGCAGTACGAGGCGATTGCCGCCAAGCTGCAGGCCGCAATAAGCGCCATGCACTCCCGCGAAACCGCAATCTTCTTCCCCGCGTATTCAGTGATGCAGCAAGTGCTTCCCCTGCTTGACGTGGAAGAGGGAAAACTGTTCGTGCAAAGGCCGTCGATGCGCCCCGCTGAAACAGTGCAGCTTTTGCGCTCGTTCAAGGAAGCCAAGGGCGTGCTTTGCGGTGTTGCCGGCGGGAGCTTGAGCGAGGGATTGGACTACAACGCGCAGGAAATCAAGTGCATCGCAATAGTCGGCGTGCCCCTTGCAGAGGCGGATTTGGAATCCAAGGCGCTTGTGAACTTTTACGACGGCAAGTTCGGGAACGGGTGGGATTATGCGGTGGCGTATCCTGCGATGAACCGCGCGGTGCAGGCCGCCGGCCGCGGGATTAGAAACGAGTCGGACAAGTGCATCGTGCTTTACTTGGACGAGCGGTATTCGTGGGGCGCTTATGCCAAATGCCTTCCCAAAACCGAGGGCTTCGCGGTTGCAAACGAGCCGTGGAAGCAGTTCAAGGGGTTTTTCGCGGGCACCTTCGGGCAAAAAGGCGCAAGTTCGGAAGACTTTGCCGACGAAGACGCAGCCGCGCTTTACCGCTAAATTGGAATTTTGGCAGCGCCCTCACGAACGGCCGCGGGTCGCGGAAAGTTTATTCCCGTGTCCGCTCTGTAACGGGGGCGCTGCGTCTTCAGCCCGCGTCCGTTCGGCGCCAAAGCCTTTTATACTAGGTTTTCTCTTGGCATTACTACCCACACAAATTTGGCTGCCGAACGGCGTGCAGCAGGAAATTTCAGTAAAATTCACAGAGTTGAAATCATTTGACTAATGCGTGCATCTTGTGCGCAAGCACTTATTCGAGCAAGAACGACGGGCTCGTCGAATGCGAGTTCCGCAAGACGCTCGTGCACCACCACTGCTGCAAGGACAGGTGCAGCCTCGACGGCTCCGGTCCCACCAATTGCAAGCACGCCAAGGCAAAATATTCAAAAAGCGGTTGATGAGCTTATGGGAATTGTTTGCGGCATCTGCAACGGCGGCTTCCACCCGGACACGCGCGAGCTTGTCCTCTGCGAGTACAAAGGGGGCCCGGTGCACCACGAGTGCTGCAAAAGCCAGTGCAGCAAGGACAAAATGGGCCACTCAACATGCCCCAATTCCCTTGGCGCATACAGGAAACGCTAATTTTTTCAAAAAGAACCAGATAACTTGCGCTTCCGTTACAAAGACCCACGGTGCGCAAAAGCCCCTGCTTTTCAAACAGGGGAAAGGGCGCACCGTGGAAAACGTTTGGGCTTTTGCCTGAAATGCAGACAAGCCCACGGCTTCAGCCGTGGGTCTTTGACTTTAAATTACGTTAAATTGCTTTAATTAAAGTTACTTTAAGTTTACGCTTTCGTAGTATGCCCCCCTATACTTACCAACTTTTCGCAGCTTGCCTTGTTTTACGAGTTCGTTCAAATCGGAGATGGCAGTCGGCGAAGAAACGCCCGTCAACTTGATCAAGTCCGTGGTCCGTATTCTCTCGTGTGCTTTTGCATAAGCCAGCGCCTGTTGCTGGCGGGGATTTTCAGACTCCACAGGACGCCTTGGCTTGTTGCTGAGCGGGCCGTAAAATATTAGCTGGAACGCGTCGCCCAAGTTGTTGAAATCAGGGTCAGGCAAGCCCGATTGTCTGCATAATTTGATGATTTTTGGGACGCCCGTGCCCAAACCCTCACCAAGCCCCAAATCTTGCAACAGTTTGTAGCAAAGGGGATTGCGATGCTTGGGGTTTTTGAAAAAATTCTGCTGCGTCTGGCCCGGAAGAAGCCCGCCGGGGTTCGTGATTACAAGCTTGTCATCGAACAGTTCTATGCGGACCGGCATCGGGTCGTAGAAATCCCGGTGGCCCAACGCATTGGTAACCGCCTCGCGCAAAGCCGCTTCCGGGTAGTCAAGAATTTCTTGGCGAGTGGTTCCCGTAATCCTTTGCGTTTTTCCAATCTTGTCCACGACAAGTTTGTACGTTTGGTCGACCAGCTCCGGAATAGTTCCGCTCACCCGCTGGTCAAAAGAAATTTTGTCCACCTCCTTCTCCTTGCTCCGGTAAACAACCAGCCGTGACTCCAAGTTGTTGAAGTGTTTTGCCGGGTCATTGGCAAAAAACATCAGCGCAACATTTTTCAAAAAGAACGAGCCGTTGAACCCCGCGATTTTAAGGCCCGCCAGCCGTGTTTTGAGCTCTTCCTTGTCGGCTGGATTGAAACTAACTCCCCGCTTTTTGAAATAATTCTCAAGCTTGCCAGAGTCAAGGTCTTCGAGTTTGGCGCCAGTTTTCTGCTCCTCAAAATTAAGCACGCCCCGCGTCCGAAGGTAAGCCACCAGGTCCTCGCCATAAAGCTCCACGTTCGTAGTGCCCTGCCGGATATAGCACCGCTTGCTGTAATGGCAAAGCGACTGCGAGTGCGCGACTTCGCCCACCTTGAGCACGATGAAATTCTTCCCCCCGCCCGCCACGAACTCTTGTTCCACGCTGCAATTTTTGCATAAATCCAGTGCCTGCCTTGTCCTCCGCGACTCCTCATCCTTGTTTTTGATTCCGGCAAGCTCGCCTTTGGGCCCCACGCCTATCACAATGATGCCTCCGAAGCTGTTGGCAAACGCCGAAATGCTCTCGCCCAAATCCTTCTGCACGCTGGACTTGAGCTCGGCGGTCGGACCCTCGCCGCCCGAAACAACGCGCTGCAAATCAGAAAACGAAAAAGTCATTTGACCGCCTCTTCCACGATTTTCCGCTCCTCGGCAGACAAGCCATACAAGTCAAAAATCAAGCCGTCAATCTTGGCGTCAGTTTCGGCAATTTCATTTTCAAGACGAGAATGCTCATCGGTTTGCTTGTCCTTAATCTGCTCGAGCTTATTGCTCAGTGAAGTAATCCTATCTACTAGCGAAACAATCTGCGTTTGCTGTTCGACTGTAGCCGAATGCATGGGTAGTTGAGAGGTATACTGTTTTTTGAATTGTAAATGTCCGCCCCTAACGTGGGCGGATTCGAATTTTTTTCTGAAAAACCAAGAAAGCAACTTGGAATTTAGAAGGCCTAGAACAAACTTAGCCTTGAATTTCGGGTCTGTTACTCCCAGCGCATATGCTTTGTTAAGCGAATAATAACTGGCATCATCGTAGCAAGCAGTAATTCTTTCAGCGATTTCTCGAAGAAAAATTTTTGGCGACTCAAAATATCTTATATCCGGAATAGTAGCGTACTCGCCGTTGGGTTTGTCTATTTCGTCCCTATTGGTATTAACCCACATGCCAGCCCAAGCGAAATAATACCTCTGACAGTCTTTCCCCCGTAATATTTTCTTGTAATGGTTAGACTTCTTGCTGGTCGAAAGAAGTTTATCGCGAATATT
>DAHXMR010000223.1 GCA_027371655.1 Microcaldota archaeon | reverse complement strand
GTTGCCGCAAGCACGTCGTTGCCCATTTTCATTTATAATATCCCGGGGCGCACAAGCAAGAACATCGAGCCAAAGACCATAATCGAGCTTGCGAAAATCGAGAACATTGCCGGCCTTCAAAGGCGAGGGGTTGCTCTCGATGAAAAGCACTTTCAGCATGGGCAGGATGCGGTACTGGATTTCCCTTGCCCCAACAAGATCGCCTTTCTTGAAGCACGCCATCATCTCGACAAGCTCCTCGCCCACCACGTGCGCGGTCGCGGCAATCGTCCCATGCCCCCCCAGGGCCATTATTGAAAACGTGAGCGAGTCCTCGCCGCTTAGCACGTAAAAGGGCGAGCCATCCGCTTTTTTGATGCCGTGCGTGCCCGAAATCACCTGCATGGTCTGGTTCAAGTCCCCCGCAGCGTCCTTGAGGCCGGCAATGTTCTCGATTTTCGCAAGCTCGATTATGGTCTTTGGCTCGATGTTCTTGCTTGTGCGCCCCGGGATATTATAAATGAAAATGGGCAACGACGTGCTTGCGGCAACGGCCTTGAAATGCGCCAGCATCCCCTCGGGCGTGGGCTTGTTGTAATACGGCCCAACCACCAAACACGAGTCCGCCCCAAGCTTCTCGGCGGCCTTTGTCATCTCGATGGTGCTTGCAGTGGAATTAGTGCCCGTGCCGGCCATTACGGGGACTTTTCCGCCCCCTTCCTCGACCGCGATTTGAATCAGGCGCCGCTTCTCGTCCCCGCTAAGGGTGGGCGACTCTCCGGTGGTGCCGCACGGCACCAATCCCTGCGCCTTCACCTTGTCCAAGTAATGCCTGCAAAGCGTTCGGTACCCCTTTTCGTCAACGGAAAAATCCGCGTTGAACGGGGTGATAAGCGGAACGTGCACTCCGTGATAGTCAAAGCCCATCTCCAACAACCTCCCTCAAAACAGTGTAAGCCTCGCTTGAAACCACGCCGCGCAAACCGCGCATTTTTTCCAAAACCGCGTTCAATCCCTCCGCGCTCTCGGCGGAGGCGATGCAAAAAACGTCGAAACTTCCCGCAACCTCGAACACTGATTTGACGCCCGATATTTTTGAAATCTCCCCGGCGACCTTTCCGGTCGGCACGTGCGGATCGGTCTTCAATCCCACGATTGCGCCCACGCCCCCCGCATTTGGGCGCGCGCCAAGCTCCACCGAAAACCGCTTGATGTCCCCGCGCTTTCTCATCGCCCGAACGCGCTTGCGCACCGTGCCCTCGGACACGCGCAGCCTGCGCGCAATCTCCAAGAACGCCCTCCTCTAATCGCGCGAAAGCGCGTT
>DAHXMR010000197.1 GCA_027371655.1 Microcaldota archaeon | reverse complement strand
TACGCGTATGACGTGATACTCAAGGACCTGATGCCTTGGTTCAAGATACGGGATTTTGGAACGGCCGAGCATTTGCTTTACCTGCTTGCGGCCGGTTCGGGGCACGAACTCGGTTACGCGGAATTTGCGGAACGGCTGCGGGGCAGCAATTATATGACTATGAAAAAATACGTGGGCTACTTCGAACAGCTCAATATCATAACCTTGCTGGAAGGCTATTCCGGAACATCCCTTGGCAGCGCGAAGCACCCGAAGATGTACTTCAATGACGTTGGCTTTCGCAATGCCATGGCGGGCATAGAGCACCCCGAACCGCAGGAGCTGGGAGTGTTGGCGGAAATAGTGCTGCACGATCACTTGGAGCGTCTTTCATTCAAGTTGAACAACTCGATCCGCCGGCAGGTTTTTTACCACAAGACGAAGAAGGCGGAAATAGACTTCGTCCTTAAGCTGACCAAGCTTAACAAAAGCGTTCCAATAGAATGCAAGTATGGGCAGCCGTTGTCGAAAAACCAGAACGAGCTTCTGCACGAGTTTGCCGAAGAAAACAAAACGTTTGCGATATCCACTACGCCAAACTCGCTGGCGCAAAAAGACAACCGGCTCGAAGTCCCACTTTGGCTAATGGCACTGCTGGCGTAAGCGTCAAAGCTTTTTCTGCTTCCCCTTTTCCACTTGGAGTTTGACGCCTTCGTGCGCGATTACCGCGGGAATTCCCGTCGCCTTCTCGAACGTTTTGCGCTGGTCTTCGGGCCCCGCTTGCAGGAACTTCGAGCCCAGATGGGAGAAGGCGACTTGCGAGGGCTTTTTTTTCATCGAGTTTATCCCGTCGGCAACGTCGTCGAGGGCGAGGTGGAAGGGGAACCTGTCGCGGTCGGGCCGCAGGCAGTTGGCGACCAGGCAATCGCATCCCTCGTATTGTTCCCACAACCCGTCGAACAACTCCGTGTCCGCGGTATAGCCCACGGAAACCCCGTCGGCGCGCAACACGAAGCCGATTGCGGTGGGGTCCTCGTGCCGCGCGTGAGTCGCCAAAAGAACCGCATCGCCGCTTTCCTTTCCAAATTGGTATTCCTTTCCCGCCCGCAGGGCGGCAACATTGGTGAGCATTTTTTTGAAGTATTCGGGGACGTATTTTTCGAATTCGCCTTCGCCGTCGAGGACGCTTTTGGCTGCGATGAGTGTGCCGCGGGGTTTGTTCCAGCTGCCGAAGGTCATTGCTTCTATCATCACGTTGATGTCGTTGCAGTGGTCGATGTGCGAGTGCGAGCAGAATATGGCGTCGAGGTCGCGGGGGCTTTGGTTGTATTGGAAG
>DAHXMR010000191.1 GCA_027371655.1 Microcaldota archaeon | reverse complement strand
AGTTCAGGCAACAGGGCCCATATCCCCAATTGAGCCTCAATTTCGAATCCGCCTCAATCTACGACATTTCTGGCAACCGCTCATTCGGCACCATGTACGGCGTTGAAAGCGGGCACTCGGTCACACTGCGCAACGGCCAGTGGTCCAAATTCTCGACCACCAACCTTGCGGCAGCCCAAGGCGTGACCACCGTGTTCGCCTATTACACGCTCAAGGACCAGAATGGCGGTCCCGTGGGAGACGGCTGGGCGAAAACCCAATTCACTACCTATTCCCTGGCCGACATAAACCAGATGAACACCAACTACCTGGTCATAGCCGTCCTCGTAATCGGCGCGCTTGCAACCGGCATAGACGCGGTGCATTCACTCAAAAAACTGTGGGCCGACGCGCAAGAAGACCTGAAATAGGTGCCCGTATTGCAGGCGCATATCCCTTTTAGGAAACGAACGCAATCCACGCCCAAACCACAAGTGTGCTTGCAACCGCAACGGCGCCCCCGGCAAGCAAAAACATGCCGAACAAAAACGCCATTACCCGCAAGTCGATGGCGAAAAAAGCGGCGCTCGGGCTTATCGCCCCGAAAAGAATGCAGGCAACCGCGCCAGCCACCATCGGCTTCCAAGGCGCAAGCCCGCCCAGCCGTTGCCTGAAAAAAATCGCAAGAAGGCAGGCCGCAAGAACAAGGATGGCAATCAATCCAGATCACTATCGCTATTATTTTATTAAAAAGTTAACTTTAAATAGGTAATTTAACTATTTTTTAACTATGGATTTAATTTTGAGTAAATCTGAGATCGTAGTCTTGAAACAGCTCTGCGGCGGGAATGCCACTGCGGGGGAGTTGGCGCAAGCGATGGGCTCCAATCCAGCTTTTGTTTCTCGCCTGATAAAATCACTTTGCGGCAAGGGATTGCTTTCAATAACTTTGGATGGAACGTTTAAGAGATTGGCGCTTTCAGAAAAAGGCCTGTCGTTCAAGCAGATGTACTATTACCGCAAGGATTCTGGAATAGAGCGCTGGCTCTCCGGCCGTTCCTTGGAACTTTTGGTGTTGGCGGCCGGAAGCGGGGATTGCCGCGTTTCTCTCGACCTGGTCGTTCGTGAAATGAGCTTTTCAAAACCCACCCTATACGCAGTCCTGCGAAAGTTTAGAGCCGCAGGAATCGCCAGCGTTGACGGCACTTTTATAATTGTCTCCGACAGGATGGTGGCAAAGTTTGCCAACGATTTTGCGGACGGGCTGGTCGCAGCCAAGTTCGGTGCCTTGGGAGGGTTTGGAATTTCCCTGCGGTTGAGAAAGCACGCGGTGTTGCGGATAGATAGGGAACTTGGCGCAGATTTTTCTTTGACGGGTTTGAATGCGTTGGCAAACAAGGGGCTGGGCTTCATCAAGACGACCTACAACGACTATTACTTCAGCATAGACGGCCGCAAGCGGGAATTGCCGATTGAGGAATGTTTCGTCCATGCGCTTCTTTTGGCCACCCTTCCTCAGCACCAGGATTTTCCGTTGCTTGCCGGCTTCCTCAAGACGGCATCGGAGCGCCGGCTGCTGGACCTGAAACGGCTGAGGCAGCTTGCGCGTGATTATTATTTGGAAGGCAAGCTTGTCGAGCTGCAAAATGCGGTAAGCTACGCGGAGAAGATCGCCTGATGGATAGAAAATACTTTGGACGGCAAGACCTGCAGGAATTTTTTGGAAATGCCGGGGCGGAACTGCGTGGAAGGGTTACCGTGTTCCTGTTCGGAGGGGGCGCAATGGCTTTCCGGGACCAAAAGAACGCCACCAAGGACCTCGACCTGATTTTTGCCTCTGAAAAAAGCTACGATGCGTTCGTGCTGGCTGTGGAAAAAACCGGCTTCAGCAAGCCGGTTAAAGTGGACATAGAATACAACGGGATAAAGTTCGCGGGCGGTATTTGGGATTCCCCAAGCGGGCTGAGGCTCGACTTGTTCGTTAAAACGGTTCTGCACAAGCTGAGGCTTTCGAGGAGCGTCAGAAGCAGGAGCGAGCTGCTTGGAAAATTCGGAAAACTCGAAGTCAGGATGCTTTCAAACGAAGACATTGTTTTGTTCAAAGCGATGACGGACCGGTCGGACGACCTTCGGGATATTGCAATAATTGCAAGGAGCGGGGGTCTGAACTTCGACTGGGGCGCGGTTCTGCGGGAATGCAAAGGACAAAGCAGGAACAAGCCGTTCCTTCTTTACTTGCTTGAAAAGCTTGACCAGCTCAAGGAAACCGAAGGCATCGATGCCCCAATAATGAAGGAACTCGAAAAACTCGCGTAGTTCCATTGCAAAAAGGCAGATGGGGAGATATGAGTTATTTCTTCTTCTTTTTCCCGCCGAAGTTTCCGCGCGGCTTGGGAATCTTCAATTCCGGATAAGTCTCGTTGAGAAGCTCGACGGGCACATAGGGCGAGAACCCCGCCTGCGCCAATGCTTCCAAGTAGAAGAGTTCCTTGAGCGTGTTCAGGTCTTCCGCGCTTTGCGGGTTGGCGGCGATTTGCGCCATCTTCGCCTCGACGGCCTTCTCGTCCAATTCAAGCGCCTGCGCAACCTTCCCGAAAGACTTGCGCGGCGACAGCTTTGACAAAAGCTCGCCGCAGGCGGAATCAAAAGAACCGTTTTCCTTGCATAGGAAGTCGGCGTGCTTGTTGCGCGCGGTTTCCGTGATGCCGATCAATCCGGCAAGGGTTTCCTTGGGCGTGGGCGCGGCGAGGTCGGCTTTTTTCACAACCATCCATCCCGCGGTGTTGGCAACAAGGCGCGCCTCGCTTTTTTCGGGCTTCCCCTCGGCCGCAACGTCCTGCTTGAAAACTTGCGAGAAGAGCAAATAGAAGTAGTAATCCACGGCGTACTCGATTTTCTTTTCCTCGACCTGCTTTTTGTCCTCGGCAACGGGAAGGAACTTGACCGCGGGCTTCAACTGCTCGCCCAATTTCGAAAGCGAAGTTGCCTTCAAAACCGCGGCAAGCCCCGCCACGTTCTGCACCTTTCCCGCCTTTGCGGCAACAACTTGGACAAGCTTCTTGTCGATGGGCGCGTAGTCGTATGCCTTCGTTCCGCACACGCCGCGCGCCTTGCCCAGGATGCGCGCCACTTGCTGCCGCTGCACGGGCTCCTTAGCCTCAAGCAAAACCCTGAGGTCGGGAAAATTGGCCTGGAAAAGCACAAACTGCATTTTTAGTCTATACCCCCGTTAAGCGCCCGTGGAGTTTTGGAAAATTTACTCTGCAGTTTTTCTAGTTCCCGAAAGCGCCTTTTTCGCGCTTGCGCCGACCATGGTTTCCGGCGAGTACGCACCGCCCGCGAAAACCGAGCCGCACGACTTGCACTCCCACTTGGCGTAGCCCTTGCGCTTGACGCTGGGCTTCCCGCACCGCGGGCACGCGTGCTTTGCACGCTGCAGCGTCATCACGGTGTTGATGCGCTTCCTGATTTTGACTCCGTATCTAGAACCCATATTCCAATTACACCCGTTGTGTTTTCAAAGCAGTTTATCCGATAACTTGTTTGCTTGGTTGATGAAACCGCCCGCGGAACCCCTTCAGAGGTATTTCACGAGCTCGTTCCTCTTCTCGAACGCGATGTCAACCGCCTGGAGAATTTCGTCCTTGGAAAATCCAGCGCGGCCGCTTTTCTGGCCCGAGCACACCAATTCCGAATCGCACGTGGCAAGCGAAAGCCTGCCGTTTGAGGCGACTTCCTCTTCGTCGGTGGCGTCCACCAAAAGCTTGCCGTCGATTTTCTCGACGCTTGTCGCCACAACGTCGCGGGAAAGCTCGAGGTTCCCCGAAAACTCCTTGCGGACGATGCCCGAGGCCTCGACCTTCGGCACGCGCGTGCTGCGCAACGCCGCCATCGCCGCCAACGCGGCAGCGTCGATGAGGTTCCCCGAGTGGTCCAAAATGTACAAGTCG
>DAHXMR010000186.1 GCA_027371655.1 Microcaldota archaeon | reverse complement strand
AGGGATTCGGTTCCCAGCTTCTTGGCGAGGCTGAAAAAATCGCGGAAGAAGAATTCGATGCGAAAAAACTTTTCGTGATAAGCGGCGTGGGCGCGCGCACCATCTGCCGAATGTTGGTCAATTTGATGCCCGCCGCGATTTGGTCGGAGGGAATATCCCGTTCGATGCGCATCACGCGCACCCACTTTGGCAAATCCTTCTTTATTTGCGCAAGCGCCTTCACCGCCTTTTCCTCGTCGTAGGGAACGAACTCGCCGTTTTTCCACATTTCAAACAGCTTGGTGTTGGGCATCACAAGGCACGGGTAGATTTTGAGCATGTCCGGCTTGAATTTTTCGTCCGAAAAAAGCCGTTTGAACATTGCAACGTCCTGCGCCGGCGTCGCAAACAATCCAGGCATCATATGATACCCAACTTTGAAGAACAAGTCCTTGCAATTCCGCGTGGCATCGACGACGTCGGGCAGCGTGTGCCTGCGGTTCACCTTCTCGTAAATCCCCGTGCGAATCGATTGCACGCCGAGCTCTATGCGCGTGCCCCCGAACTCCAAAAGCTCAAGCAACTGTTCCTTGGAAGCATAATCGGGCCTTGTTTCGAAAGTCAGCCCTATCACGCGGTGCTTGGCCTTTTCGTTCAATTTCTGCGCCGCTTCAAGCGTTGCGCTTGCCTTCCCATTAAACGCGTCAAAAGCGCGTTTGACGAATTCGCGCTGGTAGTCTTCGGGTTGCGCGTTGAACGTGCCGCCCATTATGATTAATTCGCATTTTTGGGGGTCGTGGCCAACTGCCTTGAATTGTTCAAGCCGTGCGGACACCATCTTGTACGGGTCGTAGTCGTTTTGAATCGCTCGCCGCGTCGCCGGCTCGAACCCCGTGTAGCTTTTCGGCGCGTTCGCCCCCTGCGGGCAGTAAATGCACGCCCCCGGGCACGGCGCGGGCTTTGCCATTATCGCAACCGCGCTTATTCCGCTGAGCGAACGCACTTCCTTTGTTTTCAAAAGAAGCGCAAGCTCCTTCCCCACTTTCGCCTTGCGGGCAACCAATGCCTCCAAAATGTCGGAGTTGCGCAGCACTTTTACCGCGCCGCACTTTTTGCACGCAAGCGCCTTCACCCGCTCCAACGCATTTCGAGAGGGGAGCCTGCCTTTTGCCTGCGCGTCCAAGAGGATTTTTGCGCACTCTCGCGCTGCGCATTGCGCTTGCGCAGTTTGCGGGGTTGGCGAAGCCTGTTTCATGCAAAAACACTTTTTTGAAAAAAAACCGACGGGGGCAAAGTGCCCAAAATAAGCGAACTTTTAGGGAAACCTAAACGCAGCCGAATTTTTGCACTTCGACTCCCACTTGCTCAAGCATCTGCAAGGGCTCGCGGTCCTTGAAATCTTCCTTGTAGACCACGCGCTTAATCCCCGCGTTTATCAGCATCTTCGCGCAAAGCCTGCAAGGCCGTGCAGTGGTGTAAAGGGTGCCGCCGTCGCAGGAAACCCCGTGCAATGCGCATTGGATTATCGCGTTCTGCTCCGCGTGCAGGCAGCGCTCGCACTTCTCGTTGACCTCGTTGCCGTCGTGCACTTTGACAATCTTGCAGCCAGCCTCAAGGCAATGGGGCAGCCCGTGCGGCGCGCCGTTGTAGCCGGTGGAAACGATGCGCTTGTCCTTCACCAAAATCGCGCCCACGTGGCGGGAGTTGCACGTGCTGCGCGTGGAAACGTCCTCGCACAACTTCATGAAATACTCGTCCCAAGAAGGGCGCGCGGTTTCTTTTGCCTTTTTCATTTTTTTAAAACCCCAAAAATTTGCGAATCGAAGAAAACAGCCCCCGTTTCTGCGCCTGCTGCGGGTTTTGCGGATTTTGCGCCGAAGCCCCCCGTGCGGGAAATGTTTCCAAAAAATCCCATTCCTCGCGGCTGGGTGGCGCGCGTTCAAGCGGCTTGCGCTCAAAGGTCGAAACCACGCGCGGCCTGCCCAGCATTTGGAAAAACCTTCCTTTGAAATTTTACCCCGTAAACGGTTTTAATCCCTCGCGTGCTTCTTAAACCCAAAGAAGGCAAACGGCGGGCTTTGCGGGCATGCAGATTATACTTGTGCGGCACGGGGAAACGGTGTGGAACAGGCAGGGCAGGCTGCAGGGCATGCTCAGCGGGCCCACCACCCTTCGGGGACGGCGGCAGGTCAACCTGATCGCCCGCGCGCTTTCCGGGGAAAAAGTCGCGCACGTTTTTTCAAGCGACCTCAAGCGCGCGCAGGACGCCGCCCGCGAAATCGCCAACTTCCACTTCGCGCCGGTCGAATTCCTGCCCCAGTTGCGGGAAATCAACTGCGGCGTGCTGGAAGGGCGGTCCCTGCAAAGCGCGAGGAAAACGCACCCCAAAATCGTCCAAGCGCGCCTGCGCGACAAGTACAACTACTGCATCCCCGGGGGCGAAAGCTACAACGACGTGGAAAAACGCGTGCGCCCCTTCCTTCTTCGGCTGAAAAAAAACTTTGCAGCCAAGACCGTGGTCGTTGTCAGCCACGAGGCGGTAAGCCGCGTGATATTGAAAATCCTGCTCAAGCTCCCGCCCAAGGACGCGGTGCGAGTGTCACAGCCCAACGACTGCATTTACTGCCTGCACGTGCCCGCGAAGGGAAATGCAAAAACAACCGCGGAATACCGCTGCAAAAACAACCACGGCCACGGGCTGCTGTGGGAAAAAACCACAACCCCCCTCAAATGAAAAAAAAGCCGCGGGGATAATTCAGCCTTGGAAAACAACCTTGGGCTTCTTAACTTCCCGCCCTGCGGGGGCACTTTGCGAAAGCGCGTTTGGGTGCTCCATGAAGTAGCGCGCGGCATCGGTATTAAGGGGCGAGTCGGGATTGGGGTTTTCGAGCAACTGGTGCAAGGCGTCAACTATGTTCGCCATGGTCTGGCCCGCGCTCCACTTGTTCACAAGCTGTATGCATACCTTGCCGTCCTCGCGGATGTTGGGATGGAAAATCGGCGTAATCCACGCGAGCTCGAAGCCGCCGGCATACGGATATTCGCGGTTCAAAACCAGGCGCACGCGGTGCTCCTCAACGCGCTTGACGCTGCCGTCGCCTTCGGCAACAATGCCGGGCCCGCGAAGCACAAAATCATAGGAAAGCTTGTCGGGGCTGGCAGTGAATTGCACGCCCTTTTGCACAAGCTGCAGGTATTCGGATTCAATCCGCCGGCGCCAAACCTGTTCGGGAAGCTGGGGCACAGATACCAACCCGCCGAACTCAGCCGCCGGTGGGGTCGGGCATGAGCATGAGCTCGTCGCCCTCCTTTATTCCGGCGTCCGAGATTGTGAGCGCGGGGTCGAGAATCTTGTTGTCACGGGTGGCAAGCACGAAGCGGTCCTTCAAATGCAGGCTCTCGGCCAAAACCTCGAGCACCGAGGCGACCGAGAACTCGGGCTCGACGGCCAAAACGGTTTCCTTCCCGCTTGTGGTGTGGGTGACCGTGATGTTGAATTCAGCCATAAGGTTTTTCGCCCCCCTAAAAAATTATTAAGGCGCGCCGCCGGATTCCTGTGCGCAAAGTAAGTTTTTAGTAGCCCGGTTATAATAACTTACACCCGCAACGGGAGGCGAAAAAAAATGGCTGGCGAAAAAAAGCCGCGCATAATCAGCATAAACGACGCAGCCCCCAGCGTGGGCGACCAGGCCGAAGTGGAAGCCGAATGGATACGCCGCGCCGTCGACGCGGCGGAAGGCGAACTCGCCGAACAACCGCAGGCGCCGCCGTGGCTGATAAGGCAGGAACAGGCGGTGCGAAGCCAAATAGTGCAGGAACCCCAAGAACCCGCACAACCCCAAGCGCCGCCGATTGAAAACGAAATGCAAAAAATGGCGGAAGAAGTGCGGGCAAAAGCCCGCGAACAGCGCGAAATGCACCAGCGCGAAGAGGCCATAAAAAACCCCGAAGCACAACCGCAGCCCCAGGCAGCGCCACAGCAAACGCAACTGGCGCAACCACTGCCTGCACAGCAAACCCAACTGCCCGCGCCCCAAATAATCGGCGCGGAGCCCAAGAGGCCAAAAATAGTCGAAACGCGGGATTACTCGATGCTTATTGCCGAAACCCACCAATCCGAAGCGCAACCCCCGCAGGGGCAGGAACAAGAGGCTCCAAAAACAATGAAAGAGGTTGTTGCGGAGAGCGCGCTTGAAAAATTCCGCGAAAAGAAAAAAGAGCAGTCCAAGTTGTCGCTGAAAAACGCGTACTACCGCGTTGCCGGAATATTCACGGACATAGGCAAAAAGCTGCGCGGCGAAAAAGAGCAGTAAACACCCCTTCGGGCGAGAATCCCACATGCCTGACGAAAATTTTTTTGACGCGTACTATTCCGAGCAATGCGTTTCCAAGGCACAGGCGCACTTTGGCAGGGCGGCGCAAACCGGCTTGGAGGCAATGGGGCTTTTGGTTGGCAAATTTTGCACCCACGACGGGAAGCCGTGGGTGTTGTGCGAGGACTACATTACCGCGGGCAACTTGGCGACAAGCGTGTCGGTGAAATTCACGCGCGAATCGTTCCAGACGCTTGCCGCGGAATTCCGCGCCAAAAGGACTAGCCCGGAAACCGTGATTGTCGGATGGGCGCACAGCCACCCCGGCTACGGCTGCTTCCTCTCCCAAACCGATGTTTCCACGCAGGAAAAATTCTTCTCCCACCCCCAGTCAATCGCGCTTGTCATCGACCCGACAAAACGCGAGGGCAGTGGAATGCTTAAAAGGACGTTCAGGGTTAGAAACGGCGCAACAGAAGAAGTTTCCTTTGCAGTAATTCGGAAAAAGTGATTTTTCAAAATGGAACAACAAATTCCCGCCGCGCCCGCAACCGGCGCGGAACCGGCGAAGAAAACCGCAAGCACTGCAAAGCGCGGGAAAAAAGCCGAAGGCACTGCTTTGGCAAAGCCCGCAACTCCCCGCGCAAAGGCCAAAATCGCCGCAGGCGGCAAAAGGGAAATGCTCTCGAAGTTTGACACCGACTTGCTGCGCTTGGTGGCGTCGGGGATGAGCAACCAGTTCGAGTTGCTGAACACCTTGCTTGTGGACCCCTCCGAATTCGCCTCGCGCGTGAAAACCCTTGCCAACAAGAAGCTGCTTGTGCGCGACGCTGTCGACGCGAACATTTTGAGGCTTGGCATAAAGGGATATAACACGCTGCACGAAATCGACGAAAAAAAGCAGAAAGCGCAAAAACAAACCGCTCCCGTGCGGCATGGGGAAGAACCGCAAATTCCATTCAGTGCACCGTTCCCCCAAGTTTCCCAAAAGCCCGCGGATGCGCCGCAAAATGATTCACCTAAGCTGGGCGACCCGTTTATCGGGGATTTGTCGGAGCTTGCGAAAAAATACGGGCCGAACGCAAAACGCCAGGGAAGCGCGCCCGAAAATTACATCAGCGCCGCCCGGAAGGCAATGCAGGCGCCCCAAGTTCCCGTTTCTTCCAACGTTCCGCAAGCGCCTGTTGCTGCAAGCGCCGCAGGCGCCGGCAGGGAAGACGATTTGTGTGAGTTGTGTAAAGCGCCTTTCAAGTTGTCGGCGTCGCTTTTGGAGAACAATCCAAAGTATGGCCACTGCTTTTGCGGGGCCGCTTACCACAAGGATTGTTTCGAGGGTTTGCTTGAGGCGGATGCGAAGTGCGTGAGGTGTGGCAAGCGCCTTACCGCCGCGTTGGACCGCAAAAGCGAGGACGCGGTAAAGAAGATAAAAAACGCCTTTGATTAACGGCGCTTCGCGCAAACGCGGAACCTACTGGTGCACTGGGCAGTCGCTTCTTTTGGCAACTTCAAAGACTTGCACCGTGCTCTTCAAGCCGTTGAAAAAAAGATATCTTCCCACAAGCCCGCTTTCGGCTGCGGCGCCGTCGGATTCGTTGAGCTCGTCGGCGTTCAATCGCATTTTCAAAAACTCATTCACTTGGATTGCGGCAACCGCGCTTGTCGTAGTTGGAAGCGCGGGCATTTTGGGGTCCAAAAAGTCGAGGGCGTCGCCTGTGCAGGAGTATTTTTTCCACAAAATGTCGTAATCGCGCTTGCTCATCCCGCACTCCACGCAGGAAGAGGGGGCGAAAACTGCCTGCACCTTTCCCATGAAGCCCGATGTGCCCCCGTCGATGAGTGGAAGCACGCCGTAGCAGTTCGCGTTCAAATGCAGCCTCGCGCCCAAATTGTCGAGGCAGCCGAAGGCGAAGTCGAATTGCTTGTAAAACTCCGCGGGCAGCGCTTCGATTTTCTTGAAAACCGGCGTAATCTGCGTGCCGTCCGCAAGCAGCCCGGCGCGCTCGGCAAGCACACCCGCCTTGTAGTCCTTGCGTTCCGCGTTTTTTTTGGAAAAGAAAACGCACCGGTTTAGGTTGGCGTGGACTATGGCGTCGTAGTCGACCACCGAGATTTTGCCCACGCCGATTTGCACGAGGTTTTTGACAACCTCGTTGCCAAGCGCCCCCGCGCCGACCACCAAAACGTTTGCGCTTGAAACCGCTTTTTGGTCCCAGCCCTTAACGCGCTTCTGGCGGTCGAAAACGTCGGCGTCAATATCGGAAAAACCGGCAGCGCTGTCCATGTGCAAAGAAATGTTGGAGGCAAGCCTGTTAAAAAAACGGAAAGCTCAAACCGCGGAAGGCACCTTTGGGAAAGGAGCCGCCTAGAGCAGAAGGAACACTACAAGGACCGCGACCGCGGCAAATAGGACGTAGTCGCCGGCTTCGAAAAGCTGCACGGGAAGCATGAGTATTTGCAGGCCCACCTGGTAGGCCAAGTCGAGCAATGCGATTGTCAATTCAAGGAACGGAATGTTCCTGCGCTCCACAACCATGCAAAACACCAAACCGCCACTAATTGTTACTACTATATGGGGACAATCATATTTAAGGGTTTTTAATGCGCCCAGCGTTACACGTTAAGTCGAAATTAGGTTTCGCCGTATATTGCTACTTGAATTTCCTTCTTGGTCTTACCGCACTCGGAGCAACCAGAAACCACTACGTAATCTCCTTTGACATTCACTGAGTAGGTGTTGCTTACGCCGCTTCCTCGCGACGTTTTGAAACCACGATAAGACGGCTTTTCCAAAATAGTTACCATTCCCTTCTTGCAAAACGGACAAATTTCCTTAAGCTCAGTGCCAAGCGCCATAAAACCACCTAGTAGGTTAGGCTATTAAATAAAAAAACCCTCCCTAGTGTGTGAACCAGTGGACTAATCGCAGTGTGAAAATAGCCAACGCGCCGGGCTATCTTGATAAACTTTCAGCAGTTTACCCCCTGCAAACCAATCCCTCGCGCCCACTACCCGCCATAATAAAACCGCGTCTAAAAACTGCTTTTGAAAAGAAAGATTCTAAGACGCTAATCAAACTTCTGATAGCCAACGCCAAGGTTTTTCCCGTAAAGGAATCATATTTGGGTTTCTTGAAAGCAAAGCCGCAAGCCATTGATGAAAACCCAAAAACACTTAATCGAATTGCTAAACGACTATACTCGCTGGGATTTGATGCAATGGTTAAGGGAGCAGAAAATCCGATAGAAACAAATCGGCAACTTGGGCCGATGTTCAAAAACTGGCTTGGTCAAATAGGCTATCCCGTCCTAAGCGAATCTCAGTTTCTTGCTTCAACTACCGGAATCAAATTATTGGCGGGAAGTGATGCCGTCTTGGCAAAGTTTGCTAAACATGAACTCGGCTGCAAATTAAGCAAAGGAATAGACTTAGTCGCTAAAGCAAACGAAATATACGTAATCGGGGAAGCCAAATTTTTGACCACGCCCGGAGGCGAACAAAACGGAGGCTTTGCTGACGCGTATTCCGTTGTTTCTCAAACCAGCGGCAACGCACAGCGGATAGCGATCATAGACGGATTCGTTTGGTTGCAGGGGGCGGGCGGTTCGACATACCGAAAAATTATCGACAGCAACAAGGACATTATGTCTGCTTTATTGTTGAAGGACTATTTAGCAAGCCTTTAACGGGCTTTAAAGACCGCAAATGGCCTGCAAGTTTTCAAACTCGTTAGCCGTCCAATGGTAGTCGCTATCGCTTTTTCTGATTCGTCAATGCCTATCCAACGGCGCCCCAACTTTTCTGCGGCGTAAATTGTAGTTCCCGAACCACAAAAACAGTCCAGAATCAAATCGCCTTTACGGGACGAGTTTTCAATTATGCGTTCAAGAAGCGCCTCGTTTTTTTCCGTCGGGTAATGTTCTTTGTTTGCGCCAGGATCTTTGAAGTCCCATACGTCTTGTATTTTTTTGCCGTTGGCTTGGTCTGCGTAGATTATTTTGCGCGGGTTTCCAGTTGAAGACCATTCTATTAACCCTTCTTCGTCAAGGCGCGTCAATTCGTTTGGAGCATATCTCCAGTGCCTGCCTTTTGGCGGCAGTATTCCATTCCATTTAGAGCCGGTTGCCCCGTTCTTGGTTTCGCCTTTAGCGTGAACTGGCGTAGTTGTATAGCGCCTGCCCTGCGAATCAATTCGGGGAAATTGGCGTTTTATTTCGGCATTGTTAAGTGGGTGGGTGTAATCGTTCCAAACTATTGAGTTGCCGTTTACATTGACTTTCGAGTAGAAGTAAATTACATCTTTGATGTTTCCGTAGGCCTTTCGAGCAAAGTTTTTAGGATTGCATTTTATCCGGGTAATGTCGTTTCTAAAATTTATTTGACCAAATATTTCATCCATTACTACTTTGATGTAGTGCCCCATTTTTTGGTCTAAGTGAACGTAAATCGTGGCATCATCGGCAAGTAATTCCCTTAAGAAAATTAGGCGTTTCCGTATGAATTCTACATATTCAGCGCCAACTAGTCTGTCAAAATAGGCTTGTTCCTCGTCGCGGGTCTTAAAGTCTTGCCTCGTTGAATACGGCGGGTCAATGTAAACCAGCGTTACTTTACCACGAATTGAATCGTTGTCGAAAAGCGATTTGAGGACGGGGAGATTATTTCCTTGAATGAGCTTGTTTTCCTTGCTTTCGGAATAAGCGGTTAAAGAGTTTAAATTTCGGATCACCTTGCCCTCAGTTAGCAAAGCAGGCTGAGTCTTGCGTAGGATTTCTTCACTCGATTCCTTCCCATTGTAAGCTAGAGTGCAGCCGTTAGCCATTGCGTTTACCTTTTTTCTTGCCGTTTCTTCTTCGTGGCCGGCTCCAATAGGGGCTTTTGCAGCTGGGGCACACTCTGGGAGATCCATTTTCACGAGGCTTCCAAGAATGACTGCAACGGGTGCAGACTAGTTTTTCCTCGAACTCGAAGCCACAACTTGGACATTTAGTCATTGTAAACTTCATTTTTCACCGCATCCGTCTTTAAAAAATAGACTGCGACATATCCCTAAACTAATATCCCGTAATAATATATCGTAGGCAAATATATCTTCCGGTAGCCGACCTCCGCTAGTGGGCGGCATATTGAGAGGGTTTTAATTTTTGGCGGCAGAAATTGAGCGCATGAAACGCAAAAACGCGGGCTTTTCCATCCCGCTGCCGGAGGGCAGGTGCTGGCTTTGGCTGCTTGGCGCGAATGTGGCTATTTTCGCCCTGCAGGTGCTTGCGGCTTTCGGGGGGCTGGAGGACAAAATCATCCAGCTTTTCGCATTCACTCCCGCGACCGCGCTTTCACAGCCGTGGGTTTTCGTGACCGCGATGTTTTTGCACGGCGGCATCGTGCACATTTTGTTCAACATGTTCGCGCTTTTCATGTTCGGCCCGCTTGTCGAACGGCGCATGGGGAGCCGCAACTTTTTGTTCCTGTATTTCGCAAGCGGGATTTTGGGAAGCGTTTTCTACCTCGCAACATCGTGGGGAAGCGCCGTCCCCGCGTTGGGCGCAAGCGGAGCGATTTACGGAATCCTTGGCGCGCTGGCGATGCTTGAGCCGAACCTGCCCATATACTTCATGTTCGTGCCCATGCCCATGTGGCTGGCATCGATTGCGTGGGTCTTCATCGAGTTCACAAGCTCGTTCGCCCCCTCGGACATCGCCAACTGGGCGCACCTTGGGGGCTTGGCTTTCGGGTTCGCCTACGGGTATTTCCTGAGGCGGCAGGCAACCCAATTTATAGAGGATTACGACTATTACGAATAAGAAAAATCGGGCAATAGCGGCAAAGAATTCCGGGGATTGCGGGATATGGGGATAATGGGCGCGGCACGGAAGGTGATGCACAATTTGCACATGCTTCACGCGGCGCACCAGACGCACGAAACCCTGAAAAAGGACGAGGAACGCCGCAAGGAAATCGTGCGCAAGGCCAAGGAAAAAAACTGGCCCGGGTTTTTCGGCACCGGCGCGAAAAAGGGCGAAAAGGCAAAGGCCGAACCCGAGAAAGCCCAACGCAAAAACGGGGAACTCCCGCCGCACCATAAACTATTATTGGCGCATTTCGCAAAAAAATTCGGGGCAAAAAAAGAGGAGGAGGCTGAAAAATGATTCCGCGCAGACCCGAAGCGATGCATCCCATAGTGGCGGCCCAGCAGCCGCAACCGCTTTCCCAAAACGCGCAGCCTTCCCAGGGCGGCGGTCAGGCTTCCAACTCCGACGCCCGCCTTGCGGAGCTCAAATCAACGCTTGCAGAATTGAAGGCGAAGCTGCAGACCAGAAGCGACAAGCGCGAGGCGATGGCCGCCGCGTTTTCCAAAACGCAGAACGCGCTCGGCGAGCACCCCGCCGAAGACTCGATAAGGAAAAGGCTTGCCGCAACACTCGGGCTGCATCAGCACTCCTGAAATAACGCCCGCTCAAAGAAGCCCGTTGAGCCCGTCCACCACGGCCTCGATGCTTGCCATCACTATGTCCCCGCCGACCGCGGTGCCAGCAGCCTCGTTTCCCTTCAAATCTTCGAGGACCACCCTCACTTCGCAAAGAGCGTCGCTTCCCCCGCTGATGGCCTCAAGCCGGTAGTCCTTCAAGCGCACGTGCCGCGTGCGTGAGACTGCCGCTTGTATTGCCTTCAGCGCGGCATCCACCGGGCCGTCGCCGGAAACGTCGTTCGCCTCCGCGATTTTTCCTGCAACGCGAAGCCGGACCGAAGCACTCGGGGGCTTGTTCTTGCTCGAGGTTATTTGCGCGTCTTCAAGCAGCACCCTCTTGACCTTCTTTTTTCCCAAGGCCTCGGACGCAATTGCTTCAAGCTCGGCGTCGCGCACCGCCTTGCCAGCATCGCCCAGGCGCTTCACCCTATCGAGAATCGCGCCAAGCTGTTCTTGGGAAGGATTCATGCCCATTTCCCTCACGCGCGACTCTATGGCGTGCGCGCCGGTGAGTTTTCCGTAAACAATCTTGCGCCTCTGCCCCACAATCGCCGGGTCAATGGGCTCATATGTCAGCGCGTTGCCAAGCACGCCGTGCACGTGGATTCCCGCGCCGTGCGAAAACGCGTTTTCCCCCACAATCGCCTTGTTGATGGCCGGCCACGCTTTCGTGTAACGCGACACCAGTTGCGAAACCGGGTACAACTTTTCGCTTTCGATGTTCGAGCCTACGCCGTAAATCACCTTCAGCGCCATAACCGTTTCCTCCAAGGAAGCGTTTCCCGCGCGCTCCCCGATTCCGTTGACGGTGCAATGCACCTGGCGCGCCCCGCCCTCCACCGCAGCCAGCGAGTTTGCAGTCGCAAGGCCGAAGTCGTCGTGGCAGTGCACGGCAATCGGTATTTTGATTTTCTTGGCAAGCCTTGAAATCAGCAAGCGCATCATCGGGGGCACCGTTGCCCCCACAGTGTCCGGCACGTTGATTTTGTCCGCGCCGGCTTTCTGCACCGCGCAATAAACTTTCTCAAGAAACGCGTATTCCGAGCGCGTGGCGTCTTCCGCGGAAAACTCGCACGTTGCGCCCCGCGACTTTACGTATTCCGTGCTTTGCACGGCCTTTTCCAGCACCTGCTCCTCGGACATGTGGAGCTTGTGCTTCATGTGCAGCGGGCTTGTGGCAATGAAAATGTGCACGTATTTTGCCCCGCTGTCCACCACCGCGTCGATGTCCTCCTTTTCGCAGCGTGCCAGCCCGCACAATTTCGCGTGCCGCAGGCCCTGAGAGGCGATTTCCTTGAAAACCTGCCGTTCGCCGCTTGAGGAGCGGGGAAAACCCGCCTCCAAAACGTCGACGCCAAGGTCGTCGAGGGCGAAGGCAATCTCTTTTTTCTGCTCGCTGGTTATGGCAATGCCCGGCGTCTGCTCCCCGTCGCGCAGCGTGGTGTCGAACACCATGACTTTTTTGGGCAAATTCATCCCCTTTTTGACCGGGGAAATGTCTACAACCGCGCAATTCTTCATTTTTCAACCACCAGAAAGCAAAATCTGCCTATACTTCATCTCGAATATCCCTAAAAACCAAAGCCCCAGCTGAACCTTGAAAAAACCCTGAAAGCCCCAGAAGCCGCCTCACACCGCGGCCGCAGGCAATCTATTTGCGCAAAAGAAGAAGCAGAAGCAAACCTTGCAGTGGCGAACTGTTGGAAAAATACGCGTTTGCAAATGCCTTTTTTTCCATATGAAAAACTTTTGGGGAAAAGCGGTATTTTAACGTGCCGAAATCCCCCCGCCGCCCCCGTTGCCTAAAGCGCCAAAAAGAGCCAAAAGCGCGCTCATCTTCGCGAGGCGAAAAACCCCTTATTTCAGCCCACTAGCGTTATACCGCCAAACAAAAAACAGGCCCTTGCACGCGTATTTCGGGGGCTGAAAGCGGCTGCCGCCACCCTTAAACGCGCCCGCAGGCACCGCATCAACTTAGTATTCGAAAATGCGCTTTTGTCCGAGGACCTGGCTTTTGGCAAGATAGGCGGATACGGGATTTTTGAGCCGCAGGGCGACGTCGGCAAGGGCTTCGGACGCGGTGGAAAACACCGCGGGCCGGTTTTCGAATGCGTGCCTGACGTTTTCGCGTATTTCCCACACGCCCACGGGGCACTTGTAGCCCTCGTAAATTTCACGGAACACGACCACGCGGCCCTGGCGGTGCAGCCTTGTGGCAAGTGCTTCGGCAACCGAGAACCTGCCCGCGTAGTACCCGCCGCCCTCTGATTCGGCGTAATCGCTTCTTCCCTCGAAGGGTTCGTACTCGTGGGCGATGTGCGCCTTGCCCGCATTGGGCGTCCACACCGTGCCTGCCGCCCATGCCTCGAATTGCTCGAATTCCCATCTTCCGGGCAAAACCATGATTTCAAAGTGGTTGTAGAGGTATTCGTTGGAGTAAACTCGAAACTCACCTAGCTCCGGCAGCTCTTTGAGGCGCGCTATGTGCATGTCCGCAATCATCCTGTCGGCGGCCGTGATGCTCCAGCGCGTGGGCACAAGCTTTTTCTCGCTTTTTTGGCCCAACAGCCCCGCGCACAGGAGTTTTTGCAGGTAGTAATAGTCCGCGCCGGCCTCAAGCATCTCGGGAAGCGCCTCGCGCACCTTCAATCCCTCGGCCACAAGCGAGCCTATCTTGCGTGGCACGCTGGCGTTTCCCACCACGCGCAGCTGTTCCATCTTTGCCGCGGGCCCCATCGGCTGGGAAACCGGAGAAAACGACAGCGAAAAGGAGGGCACGCGGTCGAATCCCACCTCCATGTCCACCGGCGCCTTGGAAAGCACGGCCGCCTGAAGCTCTTCCACCAACCCCCCGCGCACCCGCACCCCCTGTTGCGACATGCCGCGGGCAAGGGAAGACCTCAGTTCGATTATCTTGGCGAAGTTGTAGCCGTACCACTGGGCAGGATCGTCGCAAAAAGAAGCGCTCTGCGCCCCCGCCTCGTCGAATGCCACCAATGGCCCCACGAAAACCCGGGGATACCCCTTCCAGCCGCAAAACACGTTGGGCGGCGAGGGGCCGAAAACGTCCTTCTTCAGCTTCAATTCCAAAGGCTGCCTTATGCGCACCTTGTCCAAAAGCGGGCACGAGGAAAGCCTGCACCACAACCTGCCTTTGCACGCAACGCACGACGCGCCCCTTGCCGAAACATCCACCCAAACCAAGCCCCGCAATTCCCGCGTATGGCGCAACCAATGCCCGAGCCCTACCCGTTTCTTGGTTGCCCAGACTGCAAAACGCAATGGAGGTTAACTCCCGAAATACGTTCGCGTTTTGCTGTTATATTTAAAGTATATAAACCAAAGACGCCGCCGGCAAATAAGCCCTTTTCGCAAACCCCCGCTTCCGCTTTACGCGGATTTATTTTTCCCCTTTTTAAATGAAAGAAAAAGAAAGAAAAAAGGAAAAATAAAATAAAGCGCAAATCGCAAACGCTGCAAAAAATTTTTGCAACCCAAAATTCCAAAAACAAAAATCGCTTGGGAAAAAGAAAATTGGGGCAAAAATCCCCAAAACAATGCCCCATACCGTGTGCAAGGCAACGAAAACCGCGGGCTAAATCAGCCGAAAATGACTCTTACAATGGCACTTATGCGGCACGCATATGGCTCATACATGCCCCTCACAACCCTCTCACAAGGCTCTTGCAAGTATCTCAGAGGGCTCTCAAAATGGCAAACGCCCCAAAAACAGGCTCTTAGAAGCCTTGCAAAAATTCCCAAAACGGCCGGGCTTCTTGCAAAACTCTTTTAAATAGCTTGCACGTAAATTCTGGGCAATCCGATCTTGGCAACGACCCAAATTGCCAAAAAATCCACAAAAAAGAATTCCAAAATCCGTTTAATGCAAATTTATTCCATTCGAAAATTGAAAAATCGCGGACTTTTTTACGGTGTTTTGCTGCATGCCTGAAATTTTTGAAGCCAAAAAAAAGCTCTTGGCGGAGCTTGGCTGGAGCGAGAACCCGTTTGTCAAGGATTTGCACGTCGGGCAGAAGGAGGAATTCATGAAATACTACTGCCCGTTCGAGGCAGAGGCGATCCTCAAAAAGCTGGCATTCGACGCAAAAGCGTGCATGCTGCTTGGGCCCAAGGGCGTGGGCAAGACGTCCGCGCTCTATTTTGTAGCCTATTCCCTCCCGGGGGCGCAATTTGAGGCCGTGATGTTCAAGGAGCCGCCCAAAACCCTTGACGACCTGGCCTCGGAGGCGGGCTTGGATGGAAAGGGGGCAATCGGGGCCCTGAAAACGCTTGTTTTCGGCAAAAAACAGCCTATATCCCGGCAGGAATTGTCCCAAAAACTGCGCGCAAAGCGCAAAAAAGTCGTATTCTTCCTCGACGAGGCGCATTTGGCGCCAAATCCCGATATTTACATGGAATTCAAATACCTCCTGGACGAGGTGCCAAACCTGAGGCTTGTCATTTCCGCCCTTGGCAGGGAGAATTTCCCGGATTCCCTCCTGCAGCTGATTGGCGAGGGGAACGTTTTCACGCGCAACAGCTTCACCGCGCAGGAGATGAAGCGCATAATCGAGCACCGCATAAGGGCGGTTGGGGGCGCCGGAACCCGGCCTTTCTCGGACGCAGTGCTGGCAGGGGTTTTTTCGGACCAAAACCTGCTCACTCCGCGCTACGTGTTCGACGAATTGAACAATTACCTGGCAGCCCTTGCCACCGGCGGGACCAAGGCGGCCGCCGCGCAGCCCAAAAAAGGCGCCGCGGGCAAGCGCGCCGCCAAGGCGGGCGAGGAAGAAGAGGAGGAAAAGAGCATCGAGGAGATGCGCGAGGCGCTTGCCGCCGAGGAGGAGCCCTCCGAGTACGGCCACGACTCGCTCATCCAGGGCGTGATAGAGCGCGAAAAGGCGTTTGCCGAGGGCGGGCAGGCCGGGTTCACGCTCATGCACGCCGAGTGGTGGCACCTTCTTTCGCCCTCGCAGCAGAAGGTGATAACCGTTCTTTTGAAAAACGAGGGCGCAACGCTCTCGGAATTGCTGAAAAACACGGGGTTGTCGCAGAACACGGCGTTCAACGCCCTCTACCAATTGCGGGGCGAGGACGAGGCGGAGCTCATGCGCAAGCCCGAAGTGCCCTTCCCCCTGGTGCTTGTCAAGCACAAGCTCGTGGGGGGGCGCAAGAAGAACATTTACCTCATCAACCCCAAGGTGCGCAACCTGTTCACGCTTCATTAGATTGGTGCAAAAACGCGTTTCAAGAGGGAGAAAAATGGCAAACGCCCCCGTTTTATCTGGCCTATAACCGTTATATGCCGCTTGCGCATTGCGCGCTTTTCCTGAAATTGCGCTGCATCACCACCTGCGGCCGCAGCGAGTCCATCAAGCCGTCCACGCTTATGCACACGTTTTCCCCCACCGAGGAAAAGCGGTAGGCGCATTCGGTCTTGGACAGCTCTTCGAACACCTGTTTCAACGTTTTTTCCATTTTTCTCCCTCTTGAAACGCGTTTTTGCAC
>DAHXMR010000182.1 GCA_027371655.1 Microcaldota archaeon | reverse complement strand
TTTAAATAGGTTTTCCCAGCGCAAGCGGCAGCTTTGGCGTTCTAATTTGGGGCAAGGGCGAATTCTTTAGGAATTGAGGCAGTTTCCGCTTGAGTCTGAGATGCAGAAGTCGTCGATTGTGTAGAACGTGCTCATTGCGTCATACGTAGCGCTGTATTTGTGGATTTGAGGCACCCATTCCACCCAGAAGGGGCTGGCAAGCCCGCTTGGAAGGGGATAAGTTACGCGGTACCACGTTGTTCCGTCTGCGCCGGTTGCGGAATTCGACCGGTAAGTGCTGCTAATCATGTCCGAACTCAGGCAGGTGCCTGTGCCGGATTGCACGCAGTAGCCAAGTGTAGTCGAAGACTTGATTGATGGCGAACTATTGTCGTAGACCCAGAAGAACAGGTAGTGGTCGTGGGCGGTGCCGCTGGCATCGCTTGAGCTCACCCAGAACGTTACGTATTTTCCCGAGGCGTTTCCGTAGATTTTAGGCGACATTACCGCCATTTTTTCGGTGGTGTAATAATACGGCGTGCTTGCGCTGGATGCCGTATCGTTGATTGCGTATGCATTCGATCCCGCGTGCCTTCTCGAGCCGGACACGTAGTTTGCTTGGTACTGGCCGATGCAGGAACTTAAACCCGAACAACGGTTGCCGCCACAAGACCCGCTTGTAACCGCCGGGCAGTCGTATCCGTTGCCGCATCCGTAGGGATCGACATCGCAGTTGAAGCTTGGCAAGTCGGTGGTGAACCCGCAGTCGGTTGGCTGGTAGCTTCCGCCTTCGAAGTTGCAGGTCGCGTTGTAGTTTACCGAGGCGATGGGGGTGGCGTTCCAGTTGTTGGAAGTGTCATAGGCGTAGTTTCTCCAGTACACCGGGCCGAAGGCGGGAAGGCGCGGGACCGGCGTATAGCTGCATCCCATGACGTCGCCGTAATATGTGGAGGTGTTTGCCCAGGTTCCGGTGTAGTTTGTTGAAAACAGGCAGCCGGATACCGCCACGTTGTCGGTCCAATGGGAAGTGAACGTTTCCTGCCCCATTATAAGTGGAGTACTGCTGCTGGCGGAATAACTCGTCCACATGGGGGGAATGTAATCGCGTATGGCGAAGGTTCCGCCGGTCGAATTCCAGTTGCCGGCCGAGTCGTTGGCCCAAATGCGCCAGCCGTATACCGACGCCGTGTTCGGCGCGTTTCTTACGATGTCCGTCAAGTTAGATGACGGCATTGCCTGCCAGGGGTCGTTTTGCCAGGCGCCGGAATAATTGCTTGAGAATATATAGCCCGAAAGCGTGGTGGAATCGCTCCAAGTCGCGTAGTGGTCAACGGTAGCGCCCGCGTCAACCGGCGAGGTGACGTTCATTCCGGCATTGGAGTAGCGCGGGTAGTAGGCGGTCACTATAACCATTAGCTGGGGGGTCCGGTTGTAGTAGGTTCCGTTGTCCATCACTTCCAAATACCAGCCATAGGCCCCTTCCTGGGAGGTAACCTCCGAATAATTGGTCCAATTCGAGCGGCCGGTAACGGCCGTATAAACTATCGGGGCCCAACCGCCGCTTTTGTTTGCCCAGAGCCGGTACTCCTTCAGGTTTCTGCTAGAGTTCGTTTCCGTCCAGAATGCCGAATAACTCACTGTCGAGCCTTTCACTACGACCACGTTTTGGTTGGGGCTTGCGAACGAGTAAATCACCGGCGGCCTTTGCGTTACATTAATCGTGTACTTGGGGGTGGCCGCATAATTGTGTGCCGTGTCGTTTGCGTAGATGCGCCATTGGAACACGTTCGCGGCGATTGGCGTGATTGTGAAGTTGCTGAAATCGCTTGCGCCGTTCAATTGCACGGTGAAGTTTTGCAAAGCCAGGTTTCCGGTAGTCAGGTTGGTTTCAAGCGTTGCGTTTGCAAGCGCGCCATTGTCTGTCCAAAGCGCGGAAAATCCTAGGGCATCGTCGGTATACGGCGCCGAGTTGTTCAATTGTGCGCCGGAGTATTGGGGCGGCGTTGTGTCGCTTGCGGTGAAGTTCAACTGCCCGGACACGTTCAGGTTGTTTGAAGTGTCGTTGGCGTAAATTCTCCATCCGTACGCGCCGCCGGCGCTTGGGGCGAGCTTGTCCAAGGTAATGGCTTGCGTTGCGCCGGAAAGGGGCTGCCAGGAGTCGTTTTGCCAGGTGCCGGAGAAGTTGCTTGAGAAATTGTAGCCGGACAACGCGATGTTGTCGGAAACGGTGAACGAGAGGCGGATGTACGTGCCGAGGCTTGGCGTCGACGTGTTTTGCGACACTGCGGAGAACTGGGGCGCAGCCTTGTCAACCGGGGTGATTGTTTGGTTGGGCGTCGCGTTCCAGTTGTTGGAAGTGTCGTTGGCGTAAATTTTCCAGCCGAAGGTTCCGACGCTTGAAGGCAGCGCCTTGGAAACGTTGCTCCAGGAGTTGTTCGAAATGGCGAACGCCTGCCACGTGTCGTTGCTCCACGCGCCGGAATAATTGCTTGCGAAAATGAACCCTGAAAGCGCGACGTTGTCCGACCACTGGCCGGAGTGCTTTACGAACTCGCCGGTCGCGGGGTTGGGGCCGGTCGCGTTTGTGCCGATTGTGGGGGCAAAGTATAAGGGCGGCTTGGTTTCCTGCACCACGGTAATCGTTCCAACCGGAGTTGCGTTCCAGTTGTTTGCCGCATCCCTGGCCCAAATGCGCCAGGAGTACGTGCCCACCGCGCCGTACGTGGGCGTATAATTGGCCCAGCCCGAAGACAAATCCATTTCGGAGTCGTTGCTCCACGTGCCGGACACGTCGGTGCATGCGGGCGAGCACCGGGATAGCTTGAACTTTGCAACGCCGACGTTGTCGGTCCACTGCGAATACCCGTTCAACCCCGTGGGGTTGCCCTGTTCCAAAAGCATGCTTGCCGGCCCGAACGAGGAGTATTGCGGTGCGGAAAGGTCGCTTACCGTGACGGAAACCGGGCTTCCCGCGGCATAGTTGCCCGCCAAGTCGGAGCAATTGGCATACGCGGGGAACGAACCGCTGGCCGCCGGGGTCTTCGTGAAGGTTATAGTCACGTTGGTGGCGGAGCCGGACAAAGCCATTTTTCCCTGGCTTATTCCGTTCCAGTAGAAGTAGCAATTTGAAATCCCGCCCGAATCGTTTGCGGACGCGGAGAAAACCACGCTTGTGCCGACCGACGCGGAAGAGGGCGAAATCTGGTTCACTGTGGGCATGGTGGAATCCGGCCCGCCGCCTCCCACGAGGGCGCCGCCGCCTCCGCTTTGCGGGAACGGCGTGTAACTGGTTTGCAAGGCCCGGGTAAAGCCCGCGTAAGTCTGGTTGGTCTGGTTTGCGGAAGACGTTGCCGCACTCTGCAGGAAAGTGAAAACGATTGTGGCCGCAAGCGCCAGGCCGGCAATCAAAAGAATGTATTCGAAAGAGCCCTGGCCCCTTTTTGAATTCGGTCCCATTCTTCCCACGCCATATTGCGCCAATGATGAAAAATCCAATGGGATTACGGGCATCCCGAAGTGTCGCAACCCGGTGGGAGTGTCCTGGAATAAACTCCGGTGCCGTTCCATCCGTTAGACGAGTCGTTGGCGTAAAACGCGAAATTGAACTGGTTTCCGGGATTGGCCGGGCCAAAATCGTACAAATTCACGTAGCCTATGCTCGAACTCAAATTGCTTGAGCCAAATTGTACCCAGCTGGAATTTGCCAAGGGAGAAGCCGGCGAAAAGCCGGGCGCGGCATTGGCTGAGAAAACGTATCCCGACAAGGCGGAGTTGTCCGACCACTGCGTCCAAATCTTTACGCGGCAATTCATGATGTCACACTGCAAATTTATTGATGAGTACTGCGGCGGAGTGTCGGTTGCACCGTACACCGGAAGCGTTTGCGTGGTTGTTGCCGGCGCATAGCCCGCAGCGGTTGCCGCGACGGTTACAATTGCGTTGCCGTTTTGCAAGCCGTCGAAGTATTCCTGGTACGCGTTGGGGTATGATTGGGCGGGTTCCCCTCCGCATTCAACATTATCCGCATAGGACAACCAGTGCGACCCGTACGCCAAGGCCTTTGTCTGGTTTATGCCGTTTTGCGAAACGGTCCCGCTGACGCTGATCTGGCCAGGGGTAAGGGCGCCGTTGCTTGACGTCACATTGGCGTACACGAAAGTGCCGGTTCCGCTTGGCGGGCACGATTGGGTCCAAACCGATGAAATTATGAGCGATGGCGACGAAGTTGGAGCGCCGCCTGAAACCGCCACGCTCACGGGCGTTCCGGTCGAGTATTTCCCGGTGACATCGGTGCAGTTGGCGTAAACATTCGAAGCGGAGCCCGAAACGTACATGGAGTACTCCGCAGTTACGGAAGTCGTACTACCGGTCAAGCCCATCGGGCCCTCCTTTGCGCCGTTCCAGTACAAGTCGCATCTCACGATTCCGGTGTCGTCTGTGGCACTGGCAAAAAACGCGTTGTTTCCCGCGGACACGGACGTAGGCGAAACCTGCCCCACGCTTGGGGGAAACAGGTCGGCCAACGGCGTCGGTGCAATGGTCGCGGTCGTGTTGGCCAATTGCTGGCTGAATTGCGTGTAAGTGCCGGAGGATTGGTTCGAGGTGGAAGTAACCAGGGTCTGCGAAAGAAGCGTGGCAATCGTGGCCATTACGACCAAACCGCCCAAAAGCATCAGGTACTCAAAAGCGCCTTGTCCCCTCGATTTTTTGCAAGCAGTCATTTAAACACCGGAAAAAGCGCGGCAGGCGCAGAGATAGCTATGAGAAAAGAAGCAGCTTGCCGCTTTAAATACTTTTCAGGTGGGCGCAAACCCCTGCGGATCATTGCCCGCCAACGCGCTTGGCTGCCGCCTGCAACGGAACCTCGCTTTGCTCGCCCGTTTTCAAGTCGCGCAGCGTGACAACGCCCTTGTCCAACTCGTTTTTGCCCACGAGAACGGCAAACGGAAATCCCGCCTTTGCCGCGTATTCCAGGTTCTTGCCAACGTTTTTTTCAGCCAAATCCATTGCCGCAGGCACGCCCGCCTTGCGGAATTCTTCAGCGATTTTGATGCTTTCGGCAACGGTCTTGATTGGAATGATGAAAACCCGCGCGGGCGGGAGTTCCGTGGAATTCTTGCCCTCAGACTCGAGGGCGTCGCAAATCACGTCGAGGCCGAAGCTTATGCCGGACGATGGCAGGCATTCGGTTGAATTCACGCAGCCGAAAATCGTGTTCCTGTAACGGCCGCCTGCGGCAAGCGAAGACGAAATTTTCTTCGAATCACGCAGGAAAACTTCGAAAACGGTTCCAGTATAGTAATTCAAGCCGCGGGCAAGCGAGGGCGCGAAAAGTATCTTGTCGCCATCTGCGCCGGCGGAATCAAGCAGGGCGAAAAGCGCGGACAACTCCGACAATCCCGCATTGCCTTCGGCGGAAGAAACAACGGATGAAAAGTAATCCATCAACTTCTTGCGCTCATCCTTGCGGCAGCATTCTGCCAAAAGCCGCTTTGCCGCATCGGCAGCTATGCCGCGTTCGCACAACTCTTGCTCGACCGCCTGCGCGCCGACTTTTTCCAATTTATCCAATGACAGGATTGCGCCGTCCCGCAACTCCGCAGGCACGCCGCAGGCTTCGACCAGGCCATTCAGGAACTTGCGGTTGGACACGCGCACTTCGACATCCAAACCAAGTTTTTCAAAAGCGCTCAGCGCCAAAAGCAAAAGCTCCGCTTCCACCTGCGGCCCTTCGGCGCCTACGATATCGGCATCGCATTGCACGAACTCGCGGTACCTTCCGAGCTTGGTGGGCCCGTCGCGCCACACGGGCTGGATTTGATAGCGCTTGAAAGGCATCGGAAGCCGCGGGTTTTCGGCAATCACGCGGCACAACGGAACAGTCAAATCGTAGCGCAGCGCGAGCTTGCGCTTTCCCTGGTCCTCGAAAAAATACATTTCCTTGAAAATCTGCTCGCCGCCCGCAAACTTCATCGACAAGACTTCAAAACGCTCGATAGCCGGGGTTTCCAAGGGCTCGAAGCCGTACAACCCGAAGCACTCCTTCAAAGTTTGCACTACCGCGCCGCGCTTGCGCGCCTGCGCGGGCAAAAAGTCACGGAAACCCTTGAGGGACAACGCGCCCAAATCCATTTTCTTTTCTTCTTCAGCCACGAAAATCGACCAAACAAAAATTCAACAAACCGCCAATTTAACCCGTGCATAAGGAAAAACTAGGGCCGTGGCCGAGATTCGAACTCGGGTCAAAGGCTTTCTGTCCGCCCTTTGGGGCAGCCCACAGGCCTCGATGCTAACCACTACACTACCACAGCCATTGCAAAAAGCATTCGGAAAGGCAAAAAACGCGGGTTTGGAGGCGGAATTTCGGGAGCTTGGGCTGGACAAAACGGGCGAAAAATCAGTTGAGGCGGGCCCGAAAGCCTGCATGAAGTGAACCGCCTTTCATTCTCCAAAAAACCCCTTTTCCTGAAGATGGTTGTGCCCGCGGAAATATATAAAGATATCCGCGGATGAAAGGGCCAAAAGCCCGCGGAGGCCCATAGTATTACAACTATTGTAAAGCTTTTTATATTCCGCCGCCCGAAAGGATTCGGGAAGTGGTTTTTGATGCATAAGAGTGTGAAATATGCCCTCGCGCTTGCCGCGGCGCTGTTGGCCGGTTACGTTATTTACTCGTATGCCGCGGATTCGCCGCACATCGGCCCCGCGGGCTCGACGCACATCCACATGAATTGGAGCGTTGAGATAAACGGGGTTCCGGTTTGGCTTGAGAACCCCAAATACCAATTGCGCAGCGAACTTGTGCACATGGAGGACGGCACAAGCCAGATCCACAAGCACGCAACGGGCGTCACCATGGGCTTTTTCCTGCAAACAATCGGGTGGAGCCTTTCCAAGGACTACCTCGAACTGGACGACGGAAGCCGGTATTACGCGGGCAACGGGAAGTCCCTGCAATTCATCGTGAACGGCAAGCCCAACTACGAGTACGGCAGGTACGACTTGCGGAACGGCGACGTGATTGGCATAATCTACGGGTGATTTGCCGCCCACGCCGCTGTGCCCAACGTTGGGCGCGCATTCCCCCAACAGTGTTGCTTTTTATTCCAGAAAACGCACAAGACAATTTAAGGGTAAACGAAAATGGGCTTGATATTTCGCAGGAAGGGCGGCAAGGGCTCCGAGATCAAGCGTTTGAAGCGTGCGCTGAAGCCTTCGCTTTGGCAGCGGTTCAAGGTCGCTTTGGGCACCGCGCGGCCCGAGGAAGTCGAGCGCGTGGGCGCTTACAAGGTGATTTTCAGGGGCTTGCGCAACAAGCGCATCGCCGCCGGCGAGGAAAAGCTTGGCACCGCGCTCAAGTTCATCGGAAGCCGGCACGTTTCGCACGAGGAGCGCGAAACGCTTTTGCACCACATGCTCAGCGGGACCGCGTACCAGCACCACGCGCACGAGATCATTTCGCATTTGAAGAGGCTCAGCGATGCCGGCGAGCACGGAAAAATCCAGGACTTCCTTTCAAGCAGGCAGATGATTGCCGCATTGAAGCTTGCCGGGGAGAGAAGGCGCCTGATTCCCCGCCGCACGTTCACGCTTTTGAGTTCTAAAAAGCAGCTTACGCGCGACATAATGTCCCGCGGGCTGATTCAAGCCGCACAGGAGCACAGGATCGGCCTGTTCTCCCCGGAGTTCGCCGAAAAGGTCAGGGCGAAGCTTGAGGCCAAAAACCGCAAGAACGAAATCGGGGAACTTGTTCCCGCCATGGTCAGGCGGGAGCTTGCGAAAATGCAACAGGCGCAGCACGAACAGCAGGAAGCGGCCTAGCACCCGCACGATTGCGGCGGCCTGATTTTTTTCACCCGGGGCCTCAACCGGTAGTTGCCTTCTTCCTTGAACGCCTGCGAAAGCGCTTTGCCCAGCTCTTCGTTGCCTTTGGAAACGTGGAGCTTTGGCTTTCCGCGGGATTCGACTGCCACCAATGCCGTGCCCTTGGGCCCGCGTATTTCGATTCCCGCCCTGCGCGCAGCGCGGGAATCCACAACTTCGAAGGAAACCCGCCCGATGCTTGCCAGGTACGTTGTATTGGTTATCCTGTGCTGGGGAAATTGCTCCAAAACCTTTCGGGCAATCGACTTCACCGCTTCGATGCGGTTGCCGGCCTGCCTGTCCCTGAGGCTTGCCGCAACCGCGGGCGGATTGCGTTTGTTGGGAATGCCCCCGTGAAGAACCAAAGGAAATAGCCTCTCTTGAATTATTGGCGCGGGCGCTAATCGCGGGGCCTGCGCACGCGATGCGGAGCCTTTGCTTTGGCTCCCGCTTGGCGCATTCTCAGTGCCACCACTCCGACGAGTATTGCGGCAATCATGAGCCCCGCGAACACGGCGTTTTCGGGGAACGATGGCAACAGCAGGGGGTTGAGCCCGCCGGTTCCGCCCTGCCCGCCTTGCTGCTGGTAGTCCAGGAAGTTGCTCGTGGGCACTCCGCGCACTCCGTCGGGGGTGCCGACGTAGGTCAATCCCTTGGTGGCAAAGTCGCTGTTCAATGAAATGTCCTGGCCGTTGAGCGCGCGGAAAGTTCCCGTGGCGGGGTCGAATATGATTATGCCGTTCTGGCCGCGCGCGGCAAGCAGCGTTGCTATGTCCTTGTAGCCGTCGGGGCCCGTGACCGTCATCTGGGGCTGGCCCTTGTCGTTCATCGCGAAGTTGAAGCTGAACGGCCCCTTGTCCGTGGGCACGTTGACGTTCTTGCCGTCGCTTGTCACCTGGCCGGTGATCTTGTATTCCGAGTACTTTCCGGTTTTCTTGTCCAAAATGCGCAGCACAGGGTTGCCCGCGGCATCGGTTGTGAAGTAGTATGTTTTGTCCTTGGTGTCGAACATTTGCATTCCGCCGGTGCCCTGCACGCTTTGCAGGCCGTTGTTGAAGTTTTGCGCGAATTCTTCCTGGCCGGGCTTTGCCTGCACGTTGTCCACGCGGATTGCCGGAGTTTGCTTTCCGTTCTCGTCAACGTTGCTTGTGGCCGCCACGCTTATGCCCTGGATGGACTGCGGCGCGTTCACCTCGCCCAAAACGTATAATCCCACAACGAGGCGGTTGCCCGCCGCGTCGTACTCTATTTTTCCGCGCTCCAAGTCGATGGTGACCAGCTGGCCCATCGGCGTCGAACCCGCCGAACTGCTTGCCGAAACCGAGGCGTCGCCCTGTATGTTGATGCTTCCAACGGACGCGCCCTGGTTCGAAAGCTGGGAATCGATGCTTGGAATCTGCGTTTCCTTGCCGACAAGGCTGGTCTTGGTAGTGAGCGTTCCCGATTCCTGGTTTGCCGCTATGACTTCGGTCGCGTTGCTTCCGGTTCCAACCTGCAGCGGCCCCACGCCCGCCGAACTTTCGGTGCCTGCGGTGCGGATGTACCTGATTACGCCGTCGTCCTGGACGGTGGCAAGCCCCTGGTCGGTGTGTATTGCCTTCACCTTGCCCAAAGCGGAACTCAAATCGCTTCCGATAGTGGTGCCCGTGAGCTTGGACAGCTCGCTTATCAGGCACTGCACGGTCCCGCAAGTTCCGGACGCGTACAAGTGCGCGTCGGACTTCACCTGCAAGACGGTTTCCTGCGCGCCGCAATTCATTTTGGCGGAAACAAGCGTGTTGGGAATGATGCAGGCGGGCGCGGTGATGTCGCAATTGCTCATGAGCGAGTGGTCCTTGTCAGCAAGCTTCGTGCGCTCGCCGGTGAGCTTGTTCACAAGTTCCACTCCGTCCTGCGTCATGCAGATGGCGGTCACGTTGCCGTCGATGCACTTGCGGAAGCAGCCCTTCTTCGCCAACTGGTCGTACACGCCCCACCACTCCTGCGTGGCGCCGTCAAGGTGCAAATAGTAAAGCTTGGACGGAGTAATCATCCCCGACTGGTCCTGCATAAGCGCGCGCGTGTTGATTATCTCGCTCATGTTATCCTTGGAAATCTGCGTGCCAACGCCCTGAAGCGCGTTCCCGATGCTCAAATTCCCCAGAATCTTGTCCACGCCAAGGGGGTTCAACTTGTCCTTCAGCGCGCTCACCCCGCCCTCGGCCTTCTTTTGAAGCGGCTGGTAGCCCAGCACCGTGTAAGACGTGTCCTTGCAGCGCATCGTGTACTCGAAGCCCATGCTTGCCGCGGCGGCCTTTGCCATGTCAAAAGGCGAAAGCATCTGGACGAAAATGCCAAGCCGCTTCATCACCTTGTTTACCGGCGCGTCGGGGGAAACCAGTTTTGCCAACGATACCGCGGTGCCCTGCAGCTTGCCGGTCACGTCGCGTTCGGCATAATCTTGGATTGCTTTCGCTGCCGTTGCCTTCAGCGCCTGGCCTTCGGGAAGAAGCAAAAGATTGGAAACCTGCGAAGCCGCCACGAATCCCTCGTACCAGTGCTTGTAGGAATTCACCTTGCCGTCGTCGCACATCTCGTCTTTCTTTATCTTGTTGGGGTCCACGACGTTGGTGATGTAAAAGTCCAGCGTCGCGATGCGGCTCATCGTGAAAATAAGCGGGTTGGTATCGGGGATTTTCATGAACTTCCACGCAAGCAACGGCGCCGCGTAAGTTAGAAGGTCGTAGTACGTGGTCATTTCGTCGCGGCGCTGCAAATTGGCGCCAAGGGTCATGTTGTTGGCGAACATGGACATCCTCGCGTAATCGTTGCGGTTCTTTATGTCCTCGAACATCGTGCCCGCCGAGCGGCCCTTCCAGTAGGTTGCGATGTCCCAGCGGTCGATGTCGTTTTTCAGGCTGGTGAACGACGCCGTGCCCTCCTCCTGGCTCGTGCCGGTGTCCGGCTGGTTGAGCAAATAAACCTGGCCTATGTCGAAAATCGCCGTGGGAATGCCCGAGTGCGTCAAGTCCGAAAGGAGCTCCACCACTTTTCCGGAAAGCATCCAGTTGCTTGCCGAGCGGAAGTCGGGGGCAACCGGCGTGTCAACGTACATTTGAAGATAGTTGTCGGCAAACCTCTGGTCGTTGCTCGAGAACGATATCGCGTTGGAGGCGGTCAGCGCAAGGCGGCCGGGCCCAAGCCAAAGCATTCCGAAAACGAAGTTTGACGTCGCCCTTCCCGCGAGAATTGCGTAAATACGTTTCAACGGCGCCAACTGCTGCTCGGTGCAGGCGCCGTACGGCGGGCAAAGCTCCTTGAGGCGGAACCTGTTGTCGGCTTCAGCCGCCCTCAGCGTCTGGTCAAGGGCCTGCTGGTTTATGGTCTGCCTTTGGAACTGGTCGAAGCCGTACGCGCTCTCCATCGTTTCGGCATTTTCATTGATGCGCTTGGAAAGCGCGTCCTGGAAATCGACATCGCTAAGCTTCTGGCCGTGCAAGTCGTCCAAGATTTTTTGCATATTGTCGGCCTGCGCCTTAAGCGTCGCCGCCTGCACGCGCTCCTCCGCGTTTGCCGACCCCGCCAAATTCGCCGCCGCCTGTTCGGAACTGGCTATTGCCCGCTTGACGTTGTCTTCGCTTGGCTGCACGACCAAGTCATAAATAGTGCTCTTCACCTTGACGCCGCCGGTGGTAACGTCTTGTATCGAGCGGTAGGAAATGGAATCGCCCACCCCCAGCTTTCCAACGCGCTCTTCCAAGTCCTGCTGGCCCTTAATCGCCTGCTCGACCGTTTTCTTGTCCACAAGCGCCATGCCGGTCTCGAGGATGGAGCCTATCGTGTCAAGCTCGCCGATGAATTTGACCGTCTTCAAGTAATCCATGAACCGCAGGGGAACGATTATGTCGCTCCCGCCGTTCAACGAGAGGGCGGCAAGGGTGTTCGTCGAAGTAAGGTGCTGGTTCGCGTTCGCGGTGGTCGAGGACTGGTCGAAACCCAAATACAAGTCCTTTCCAAGCAATACAATGTAACTTACTTTTCCGCGTATGTCGGAGTGGTCCAGGAGGCACTTGTCGTTGCTGTCGTTGGCCCCGATTTCCTGCATTGCGAAAATCTCCTGAAGGCCTATGTCGCGCTGGTTGGGGAGCTTGATCTTATAGTTTTCAAACGCGGGCTGGTCCACCTGCAACTTGGGCTTTATGCCCAGGAGTTTTTCCAGCGCGCCTTGCGGCCCGGGCTTTGCCGCCATGTACGCCTTCACCGTCGCCAAGTCCACCGAGCCGTTGACGTCCGCGTTCAAGTCGTCGGCAACCTGCGAAGGATCGCGGCCCAACACGGCCGCAACATCGGACACGCCGTACATTTTTCCCGAATCAGTGTTGACGTTGACGGTCAGGTTCTGGGGCTGGTTGGTGACCGCCCCCGCCTTGTTTTGCAAAAGCTGCTGGTAATTGAGCGCGTTAAGCTCCTGGCCTATGAACCCCAGGGTCGAATCCCAAAAAGCCTTGGTCTGCGAAGGGGAAAGCGAGTTGGAATAGCAATCGCCGGTGCCCGTTTGCACGCCGGAGGAGCCCGCGGCAATGCCGCTGCCGGATGCGACGCTTGTCACTCCGTATGCAAGGGGAGAGAACAATTCGGTGAAAAGAAGGGCGATAGCAACGATGGAAAACGAAAATGCGGCAAAACCGGCTTTCGCGCGCCCCAAGGGCAGCCTGCCCCGCTTTTTGTACATGACAAGAATAAGGCAAATCCGGGTTTAAATAGCTTTTAATAACGCAAAAACGGGCGAGCGCCAAGGCGGCCCGCACAACACAATATGCTCCGTATGTTCCGCAGAAATTATTCACTGTGGCGCGGCAATGGGAAGGAAAATCCCGCCAACGTATGCATAGAGTATCAAAACGCCGACGAAGGTGCCGAACAGGGTGACGAGCATCATCAGCACTATTTTCGGGGTTTGCGGGTATTTCTTGGACAAAACGTCGTAGGCGAACGCGGAAAGGAACACTATCGGGAAAATCACCAGCGCGATTATCGCCGAAAGCAGAAGCAACAGCCACAAGTCCTTCGCAAACGCGACGATGTCGAAAGCCATTTTTCCAAAAGCGCCCCCTTACCCGCAAGTAGAATGCTTGCCCGCTATTTAATTGTTTTTTGCAAAGGATTTAATTCGCAAAAACCCTTGCATTAGGTTCATGGCAACGATGGACGCCTCCAGCTTCTCCGGCACGATCGGCACTTTGTATTACCTGGCTTTGGTCGCGGGCTCGGCAAGCTTCGGCTACCTGCTTTTGCGCATCACCTGGCCCGACGTGCGGTTGAATTCCACAAGGGAAAAACTCGGCCTGTCCGTGGTCGTCGGGGCAATCCTCACAATCGCGGCAATAGTGTTGGACTACGCGGCATCCGCGGCCGCGGGCTACCCCTTTTCGCAGGGCTTCGCCCCCCTTATCCTGTCAACCGTGCTGGTACTTGCATTCGCCTGCTTCCGGGCGTTTTTCTTCTACTCCCGCCCCGCATTCCTGACCGTGGGCATCCCGATTCCCGTCCCCATGCACGGGCCGCCACAGCAACCCGCGCAACCGCCAAAAGCCGCACCAAGGGCAATTCCATTGCCGCAAGAACCGCCAATCACGGGAGTTGCGGCAAGGCTTTCCGAAGCGTTCAAGGCGCAGGCGGCCCAAAAACCAAAAGCGCCCCTCATGCCGTTTTTCACAAAACAACAACCGCAAATGCAACCCGAAACCCCGCAAAAAGCGGAAGCCCCAAAGCCCGCGCAGCCTGCCGCCCCGCTTGCCCCCGCAATTACCGCAGCGCCAACCGCCGCCCCATCTGTTGCTCAAGTTGCTCAAATCGTTGCCCCAATCCAAAAACCGGAGGAAAAACCTCCGCAGGCGCCGACGCCAAAAGCCCTGCAGGGAGTGCCGCCTTGGCTTGCACGGCAGGCAAAACCCGCGCCACAGGCAACACAAGCAATTCCGCCAATTCCGGTAAAAAAACCCCAGCCCCCGCAACAGGCCCAACCGCAAGTGTCCATTCCGATCCAACAGCCAACGCCCGCGCAACCCAAACCCCAAATTGCACAACCGCAGCCAATTCCCGCGCAAAAATCGCAAGAGCAAATCCGCGAGGAAAAAATGGAACTTGAAATCCCGCTGCGCACAAAGCCACAGGAGCAAAAGCCGCCGGCCGCAGCTCCAAGCCCCGCCCCAAAGCCCGCACCGCTTGCCGCCCCGCTTGCCCCCGCAATTACCGCAACGCCAACCGCCGCAGCCCCGGAAAAAAAGCAGGTTTCGCCAAGCGCGCAGGAAATCTACCTCGCGCGCAAGGAAATCGCGCCCGCCGAAAAGCTGATGCAGCTCAAAAAGGAAATCTCGCACGAAGAACAGTCTATTGAAATAGACGTCCCGCTCAAAAAATCGCAGGGGACGGCGGCAGCGCCCATTCCCTCCATCGCCGCGTCAAAAGACGAGGTGAAAGCCGAACTCAAAAAAGTGCGCGAAGCCGAGGCCGAAGCCGTGCTCACCGACATAATGGGCGGCCCGCTTCCGGAAGGCCCGGCGCAACAGCCGCAGCCAAGCGGCGAACGCGTGCGCAGGCGCTACCTCGAAGCCGCGCAAGGCCAAAGCGTGCGCGTCATCGCGACAAGAAACGTCGCCGCAAAGGAAGAATTCAACGACCTCGTCCAGGACGTTTACACGCAACTCAAGGCCACAAAGACCGAAGACTCCCTCAAATCAACGATGCAGGTGGGAAAGCCCGAGGCCAAGGCCGCGCCGCAAACCCCGCAAAAAGTCACGATGGAAGACCTGTTCGGCGAACAAAAAGGTGAAGCCGCGAAAAAAGAGGGCGAAAGCTCCGCGCTATTCGACCAGCTCAACGCAATAAGCACCGGCCACCCCGCGGCACAGGAGGAGAAAAAGCCGAGCGTCGAATTCGTGAAAATACAGGCAGAAAAAGGAATGGGCTGCCCCACGTGCCACTCGAAAAACACGCGCATCGTGTTCTGCCCCTACTGCGGAACGGGAATGTGCGCCAACTGCTCGCCGAAAATCACGCCCAAAGCAGACTACTTCATCTACCTCTGCCCCAAATGCCTCGAAGAAGTGACGGTCAAAAAGAAAACGCCCGCGGCAACCACCGCGCCCGAAGCGGCGACAGCCTGATTTTCAAGACCCCCAACGGATTCCCGCGCCTTCAGACGTTGGTGCGGGGCCGCGCTTGAACAATAAGAGACTCAGCTTAGGCGCTGCGTCTGCCACAGGCACCCGCGCAATTCGTAATCGTCAGACTGGCACGACCCGGACTGGCCGCTTCCCGAGCACTTGAACACGCGGAAAGGCGTGGCAACCACGAACGGGTCCGCGGGCAAGGCCTGGCTGCAACTGGTTATGCGCTGGTCGCTTGTCGCGCTCAAATCGCTGTTGTTCAAATGGCCGCCCGAAGGCGCAAGCAAAACGGGGCCGCCGGCCTCAATCTTGTCCACTTCCACGAAATAACTGTAACCCGCGTCAGTGAACTCCTTGAAAACCGAAGCCGAACCGCAACGCAAGGCCGTCAAGCCCGGCGAAGGCGCAATGCCATACAAGTCATCCAGCTTTCCGTCGCGCAAATCCTTCTTCAACACGTCGGAAACCGAAACCCCCCGCCAATCCGAAAGCACGCTGCACGTATGCGAACCCCCCGAATCCTCCGGCAGCGCCACGCCGCCAAGCGAGCTTGCCTCCACCGAGTAAACCGCCTTGAACGCGGCAAGCATGAAATTCAAAACATGCGCGTTGCCAAGCGTGCGCTCCTGCGAATTGCCGTACGTGGACAGGAAAAAAAACACCATGCTCGCCGAAAGCGACGCCAAAAGCAGGAACGTGATGCCGTCGAAAATCGCCGCCTGCCCGCGTTTCCCCGCCTTGCCCATTCCCATTTTCCCAAAAACCATTTCGAAAACCAAACCCGCAAATCCCAACAAATCAAAAAAACAGCCGATTCAGCCCGCCTGGTTCGCCTTGTTCCAAGTAATCACGTTGACCACGCCCAAGCCCCGCTCGTTCCCGTTCCCGCAATACGTTGCAACCGGATACGCAAGCGACACGTAACTTGACGGCTCGGGCACCACCTTCCGCGACCCCGCATCCCAACCCGTATTCGGCCCCGCGCAAAAGCCCACGCCCTCGAACGGGTTCTGCGAATTGCGCTGGCCGCAATCCTTCAGCACCACCAAAAACAACGCCCTGTGCCTGCCCGCGGTGGGAATAAGGCTGCTTGAGCACACCGCGTTCAAATCATCCACCGAAACAAAGCCCTTCTCCAAAACAGCATAAGACAAATCCAAGGCCGCCTTGCGCAAGTCCAACTCCGCGTTGCGCGAGTCAAGCGCGTTGTTCGCGTAAACAAGCGTGCCCAAAAAAAGCACTATCCCCGCGACAATCGGAAAAATGCTGGGAATGTCGTCCCCGACCGGCCCGATGAAACCCCTCAACCACATAAAAAACACTTCGCAAGCCTAACTGCAAAAACTCGTCGAACTCCAACCGCAGCACCTGTCCACGAACGCCGACGGGTCGGAATCCCCCTTGAAAACCATGCACTCCCCGGAAGTCTCCTTGGTGCAATCCTGCAAAAACAGGTAATTCCTCGGCTTCCCCGTGGAAGAATCTAGAATCTTCGAAGAGCACTTCAGCACCACCAGCAGCTTGGATTTTATGCCCAAATTTTCAAGCTCCGAGGGATGCAAATCCAAAGTCTGCTCGGCGGAATAATCCGAAATCATCGTCGGAACGCCCGTGGAGCCCACGAAAACAACGTTGGTGTTTGCAACGGAAACCGAATCCCCGCCGCCGCACGAAATGGACATCCCAAGCGGGCGCAGCGAAATCGACAAATACTGCCCGTTGAAATCGCCGACGCGCACGATGCTCATCTCGTACCTCGCGCGCCCCTCCCCCAGCTCGATTGCGGGGGGCATCTTGTACACCCTCAGCTCGTCCTCCACCGGCGCGTAAACCACCTGCGAAATGCGGGAAGAAATGGCCTTCGCCATCAAGTCCGCCGACTGGCCGCAGGACGCCTCCTGCTGCATCTTCCCGAAAAAGGTGATGATCAGCGCGAGCGCGAAGATGAAAAAAATCATCGCAAACTTGGTCAAAATCCAAAGCGACATGTCGCCTTTCAAAGCCATTCCTTACACCAAAAAACCAAATTAAAGCAAACTCAAGCAAACGCGCATTTTAACCGCGCGGGGCGGCGCAAACAAGCATTCCCACACCGCCGCCGGCAATCGACGTCTTCGACAAATTCACGTCAAAAGAATACGCCGTCTCCGTGCGCTGCAAGGTCTTGAAACGAGCAATGCCGTCCAAACCGCCCCCGCCGCCGCTGCACGTGCCGTCGGGAAAATCCCAGGAGCCGTCATGGCACTGCTTCAAGCCCTGCTGGTCCTGGCAAGCCGACGGATTCGTACCCATGTTCGGGCACGGCGAGTCGACCAAAGCCGCGGCGCCGCTTGTGCACCTGTCGTCGGCAACCTCCAGGCTCTCCGACATGTCCACGCACACGTCCGCGTCCGAAAAAGGAGCCAAGTGCCCGTCCTGGTCGTAGCCCACGGGCTCGATTTTCCAGCAACCCTTGCCGAAGCTCCCCAGGCACTTGCCGCAGAACTCGCGCGAGGAATAGCGCGAAAAACGCACGCCGTCAACCTTCAGGCTGCAGCAAGAACGCATGGTATAGCTCACGGACTGCTTGGTGCCCGCAAAACCAAGCGACACCGCGTGCATCGCGTCGGCAAGCTTCTGCCCCTCGCCCTTCTGCTCGGCAAGGCAGCGCGCGCAGTCAATCTGGCTCCAAAGGTAATACGCGATGGCCAGGCTCATCGCCATCACAACAACGGCAATCAAAAGCTCGATCGGCGCGCTGGTCTGGCTTCTGCGCCTCCCAAAAAAAGCCTGCAACATGGCCATAGCTTACCGCAGAAAAAGACGGAACAGCCGCATAAAAAGCATTACCCCCCGCAAGAGAGGAAAATGACGGCTCAAACCAGCACGCTTATCGCCGCAGGCTTGTGCTTCGCCGACCCCTTTTCGGAATGCCCTGCCGGCTCGTTGGAAATTATTCCTATTGCCCTCAAATAAGACAAATCGCGGCTCACCGCCTCCTGCTTCCGGCCAAGAAGTTGCGCAAGTTTTACCGTGCCAAAATCGGGATGGCCGCGGATGGCCTGAAGCAGGCGGATGCGCTCCACTGTAAAAATTGAGTGAAACTTGTGCGGTTCAAGAAACAAGTGCAGTTTGCCGGTCGGCGGCCTGCCGAAGGACTCGCGGACCGCATTCTTGAAACCTTCAAAATCCGAAATCCGTACCTCAAGATCATTTACTTTCATCTAAACCCCGCCTCTTTTCAAGAAGATACTTTTCAAAATATTTTCCCCAGTTGCCATGAATGTCCGCCACCACGTTTTCAAAAATACCCCATAAATCCGGCCCATCCAAAGCGACTTTTCTTTCACCGTTTCCTGCATCCAAAAAACGCAAATCCCGATGCGCAAAGCCGTGCGCCAAGTCATACGTAACCAGGGGCACATTTTTCCCGTTTTCTGCAACGAAATAAACCACAACGAAGTCTTCCAGCCCCAATGCCCCAAAACGCTTGCAAATCCTCACAAAATGCTTGCCCTCCGAATCCAGGGGGTACTGAAAAGCCTCTTCCCTTAACATATAAATCACCATTCAAGTTATATAACCTTTTCGGTTATGCCAGTAATGCTAAGGCGTCTGCTTTGAACTGAAAAGGGAGGGAAAAGCTTGCGCTGGGCAGGAAGAGCTTGCGGACGAAGGTTCCCAAAACGGGCGGAGTTTTCAAGAAAGAAGAAAAATCAGCGCTTTAGCCTGCGCCAAATCAGGAAGAGGCTTGCCTTGGCGACGCTTTGCGCGTACCCCGCGTTCTCCGACGCGGTTTCGGCCGCCTTCTTCATCATAGGCTTAATCAGGGTGAGGATGAGTATGAGCGCGATGACGATGACGACAAGCATGTACACCGGCGTCCACTCGTCGCCCTTGCGGCGGGAAGCGCGCTTGTTGCCAAACAATTTTTCCAGCATCGCGAATCAACCAGATGATTGTCTGAATGGGGAAATAAAAAGGATACGCCGACTGCGGCCGGCGATTTGCAGGCCCGAAAAAGATTCTGCTTTTCCCCGGCTTGCAACGCTTGCGCTGGGGAAGCGGTGAAAAAAATTAAACCCGCAGGAAGGCTTTTAGCAGCTTGTCACGCGGCTGGGCACGCAGTTGGAAACCGCGTCGTCCTTGGTGTCCGAAATGTACACTTTCATGTCTATTCCGCGGCCCTTGCAAACGGCTATGGCGGCCTTCACGCCCGCGTTGACGTTGATGCTCGCATCGCGCGGGTCTGATGCCGAAGTGAACGCCAATGCGCCGCCCGAGCCGGAAAGCGCGGTTCCGATGCACACCTTGAGGTTCCTTGCGGGAATGGACGTGCCGGTGATCATGTTCTCGACGTAAATCACGTCGCCCTTGGTGAAGTCGACGTTGTCCTTGGCCTCGGTGCCGAAGCCCTTGTTTGAAACCGTTTGAATCAGGTCGGGCAGGACGGTTTTCGCGTTCGCGACGTTGAAGCCGATGTTGCCCAGGAACCCAAGCAGCACGCCGAGGATGGCTACTGCGACTATGACGCTTATGACCAGCATCATGGTTTCGAACGCTTGACCCCTTTTCATTGCCATAAAAACCAAACACCCCGAAGATGCGGCAAGTGCTGCAACCGCCCTTTTGGGTTGCGCCCCTGTGGTTGCGATAACGTTTTCTTGGTTTAAAAGTTTAACTAAACCCCAAGCACGTTATGCTTGGGGGCGGGTGTCTCCCTCAGTTCGTCGCTTTGGATTCGCAAAATCACAATAATCAAACCCAACTTTGGCCGACAGGCCAAAGCCGCGGGATTTGCTCCCGCGACCCTTTAGGGTTTTGGGTTTTTGATAATCGTTATGCTGCGCTTGAAGACGCTGCGATGAAGAAGGACACGGCGTATGCGGTCGCGCAGAACAGTATCGCGGCGATGGGCAGCGAGGAGGCGATGCTGATTTTGGTGTGCAAGTCGTTGTTGGTGTCCTCTATCTGCGAGTTGAAATACGTGAGCAATACCACGACTTCGAGCACGTAGACGCCCATTATCATCGTGAACGTCAGGGGGTCGGCGTTGGCCTTGGCCGCGTCCGCCCCTCCCTTGCACAAAATGTTCCCCATTCCGCTGAACTTGGAGCCCTGCAGCGCCTGCGCCGGGACTTCGCTTTGCTGCGCGCACGAGCCCGCAAGCGAGTTGACGATCATCCTCTGCAACGCGGCAACGACCGCGAGGACCACGGGCGCGATGAACGTTGCCATCGTGCCCAGCATGAGCGTGACGTCCTCCAATAGCTTGCGCAGCATTTCGTCTATTTTCTGCGCGTTTCGTATCTGCATCGAAAGCGATACCAGGGACTTGGCCGCGACGTTGACGCCCAAGTCCACGGCGTCCACCATTATGCGCATGCCGCTGCGGATGACCTGCGAGGGATAGTTCTTTATCGCGCCGAACGCGGGGTCGAAAATCGCGGCGTCCAAGGTCATTCCCAGGGAGGAAATGTTGTCGAGGATGCGCTTGAAAATCTGGTTCGCAATGCGGCTTTTGGGCAAAAAGTCGGTCGCGTGGCGAAGCGCGTCTTCCATTGGCCGGTTCTCGCCCAGGCGCGAGGCAAGCACGTAGAGGGCGTCCTTGAACTCGGTTTCCATCGAGCGCACGTCGTCCTGGATGGCCTTGCGCGCCCCGTATTTCCCGATGAGGTAAATGCTGGCAGCCACGCTCACGCCGATGAGGATGCCAAACAGCGAGAAGTAGCTTATGAACTGGTTGTGCTCGGTGTAAAGCCAGTCGATGTGGGGCAGGCCGGGAAGCCTTTCCTTGAGCGAATAGGACGGAATGCTGTTTATCGTGGACTGGTCGATGAAATAGCCCGCGCTGGCTATAATCAGGAACGCGGCCACCGCAATCGTGGCATACGGAACGTATGAGCCGAACAGCTTCATCTTGCCCTTTGGGGGAAGCGCGGGAAAATCCTCCGGAATGTCGGGGGGCACGTAGGTGGGCGGCCTGTTCCCGAGGATGTTGCCGCCGAACAAATAGATGCCGATGGGAATGAAAACGTTGTACAAGAGGAACAGGTATTCCGGCTTGGCGATGTTCTGGCCCGTGAAGCTGCTTCCGATGGGCAGGATGATGGCAAGCATCAGGGGCAGGAGTATTCCGAAGTAATACAAATACACGGTGGGCTGGTGCAATTGGCGCGCGTACAAGTCCATTTTCTCCTTGCTGCCCTCAAGCACGTCGAGGCCCGCCTTTTCAAGCAAGTCGCTTCGCTTGTTCGAATCGGTTTCCATAAGGGACGTGCGGATGAGCATGAGCGCGTGCTTGAAGTCGTCGCTCTTGTCGCCCCAGCGGTACGCCAAGTCGTCCAAGCCCTCTTCCACGCTGGCGTAATTGCCGAGCTGGACTTCCCACACCACGCGCTTGAGGTCCTCGGCGATTTTCCCCCTGCCGTGCGCCGCCGCAAACTCGACCGCCTTCTCAAGGTTCGGCGACAGCCTCATGCTCATGACCAGGTAGTTCACGATTTCGGGAATGTACGCAAGCGAGAGCTTTTTCTCGCGCTCGACCTCGTTCGCCGGGAACGTGAGGTAAAGATAGCTTGCCGCAAGGGGCACCAATACGCAAAGCCCGGCGAAAACGATGCGCACGTTCTCGTCGATGCCGCCCAAGCCCAGCATTATGAGCGCGGCAACAACCATGCCCGCAAGCACGCCGAACAGCGCGAGGGAAAAATACGCGCCGTAAAACTCCTCGGCGGAAATCTCGTAGTTCAAGAACTCCAAATTCTCCTGCTGGTCGGGCGCGAACTTCGCGTTCTTGCCGAAGCCGAACCTCTTGCCCTGCTTGTAAAGCGCGCGCGTTGCCGCAACAAAGAAGGGAACGGTGGAAACCGCCTTCGCCTGCGGCTTCCGGGACGCGGGGCCGATTCCGGAATACAATCCCTGTGGCTTCTGTTCACGCGCCCCGCGCGAAGACTGGTATGCCATACGGAAAAAACCGCGGGAGAGTATTTTAATATGCCCCACGACTTACTACACGATTATGCCGGCAGACGCCAAAGTCCTCGAATACGTCAAGGCCTGCCTCAGCGCGGGCAAGAAGACCGACGACGTAATCGCGGACCTCAAAAAAGCGGGATGGACAAGCGGGGAAATAGCGGACGCCCTCGAAGAAGTCCTCACCGAGATTGACAAAAAAGAAGCCGAAAAAAAGCAATCCGAATCCCCGCAACAGGCGCAACAGCCCGCACGCCAAGCAATGCAACCCCAGCCAACAGCTTACCAGCCAAGCGCAGCCGTGGGGCAGAGCCAGCAGGCGGCCCAAAGCGCGCAAACCCAGCCAAAACCGCAGCAGCCCGTGCGCAAAGTGCTCCCCTGGCTCACCGAACCGGTTTACGAACGGGGCCCCGTGGAACGCGGCAGCACCAAGTGGCCCAATAGCGCGGGCAAGCCCTCAAACTCGCCTTCAAACAAAACCGCCGACGATTCTTTTTTCGCGCAAAAAAAACAATTCACCCCCCTGCCCCAACAGGCAATGCAAATGAAAACCGGGAGCCCCACCGCGGCAAAAGCTGTGCCCGAAACGCAGGCGGAAAAGCCGCAGGCACAGGGCGAAAAAAAGCCCCAGAACCAAGCAAGCCCCGCACCAGGGGCCCCCGCAGCGGCCCAGGCGCCGGGGGGTTCGGATGCCGGCGAGTTTTTGGGCGCAAAATGGCTTTCCCAGAACTGGATATATCTTGCGGTCGCAGTGCTCGCAATGATATTCGTGCTGGCAATACTCTTCTCCAATTCCGAGCGCACGTATTGCAGGGTCTCGACGAACACGCGCTCGTCCTCCTGCGACTCGGGGGACAT